>JAYTWO010000309.1:0-10589 GCA_043743415.1 Planctomycetota bacterium | reverse complement strand
CGGAGCGAAAGACGACACTCCGTGAAACAATCAGCCTTATTGGAACAGAGAACTCGCCACCCACTGGGCGGTCCGGCACAGGTCGTCCTGCAGCGGGCTGGCCCCCAGGACCAGCAGCGGCAGGCTGATGAGGGCCACATACCAGCCGACCAGGGCCGGAGCCTCGACCGGAGGCCGATCAGCGGGCGGTGGATCGATGAAGATCGTCTTGAGCACCCGCAGATAGTAGTACAGACTGAACGCCGTGTTCAGACCCCCGATGCCGACAAAGGCCCACATGATCCAGTGGACCGACCCCGCCTTGAACGCTGCCAGGAAGATCAACAGCTTGGCAAAGAACCCCCCGAACGGCGGCATCCCGACCAGACTGAAGAAGCTGCAGGCCAGGCAGATGCACAGCACCTTGATCGCGGGTCCGCCGGAGATGAGGCCCTTGTAGGCCGAGATCTCTTCGCTGAAGGTTTCGTTGCGGACAAAGGCCACCACCGCGAACGCGACCAGATTCATGAACAAGTAGACCGCCAAGTAGTACGTCAGCCCCTCGATGCAGTGGACTGCTTCGAGGCCGGGATCGAGCTTCGATCCGCCCGGAGCATTCAGCGTCACGAGCAAGGCCGATACCGCCAGCAACATGTACCCCGCATGGGCAATCGTCGAGTACGCCAACAGCCGCTTTATGTTCGTCTGCGTATACGCAGCCAAGTTGCCGAACGTCATACTGATGACTGCCATCACTCCCAGCCCGATGCCCAGGAACGTCGACAGGCTTTGCAGCACCGGCACCTGGCCATCGAAGCCCAGCACGAACCGCACCATCAGCGCGAACGCAGCCGCCTTGGACGCCACCGACAGGAACCCGCCGACCTCCGCGCTGGCTCCCTCGAACGCATCCGGTGCCCAGAAGTGGAACGGCACCAGCGACAGCTTAAACGCCAAACCGACCAGGACCATGATAATCCCGAGTACCAGCGTGATCGTCTCCCCACTGGCCAGCGAGAATGTTTTGGTTCCCATCAGGAACGCGAACCGCTCGCCCATTTCGGGGATATTGCCCGATCCGAGCAGACCCGAGATCAGGCTGATGCCATAGAGCATGACCCCGGCCGTTCCGGCCCCGTAGACCACGTACTTGAGGGCCGCCTCGCTGGAGAGCTTACGCCCCTTCAGGAACCCGACCATCACGTAACTCGGCACCGACATCATCTCGACCGCGACGAACAGCATGAGTAAGTTGTTCGTCCCGACTGCCAGCAGCATGCCGAGCGTCGACCCACACAGCAGGGTGTAAAAGTCGGGGCCGTCTTCGTTGTCCGGAATTCCCGTGAGTACAGTCAGTGTAATCACGAGCACCAGGAACAACAGCAAGCCCAGTCGGAACAGTGTCCCGAAATGGTCGTGCATCAGCATGCCCGAGAAGTAGGCTCCGGGATCCCCGACGCCCTCGGGACTCAGCTGCAATACCTCATACAGGGTCTGCACCAATTGAGTGTGGGCGAAGACCCCGGTCTTGAGGTACATGAACTGGGCAAACACCGCCATGAACGCCAGCAGCGATCCGATGATCGCGGTCCAACAGGGCGGCACCTGCTTGTCAAAGCCCATGATGCGCGACAGCAGCAGCAGCACGATCGTCGTGCTGAGGATCAACTCAGGTACGAAGATCTGCACCGACCGGGAGAGTTCCGGGAGGAGTTCAGAGATCAGGGTGTTCGCACTCATGAGATTGCAGATTCCAACTCAACGACCAACCAGCCACCCGATGGGACAGACACTCCCAGGAGTCTCACTTCGTCAACGACACCTTGGAGCCGGAAGCGTCAGCGCCCGGAGAGCCTCCCGAATTGCTGTACCCGGCGCTGAGCGATTTGGTCAGGGCTGCGGTCGTGGGGTTCATGACATCCAGCATGATCGAGGGCATGATGCCGAAGATGATCGCCAAGGCCAGCAGGCTGACCGCCACGCTGCTTTCGCGGCTGTTCATGTCGGAGAGGTCTTCGCCGTGCGGGCCCTTGTACTCGGGACCGAAGAAGACGCGCTGAATCGTCCATAGGATATAGCCCGCGGTCAGGATCACTCCCGACGCCGCCAGGATCGCGAGGACGGGACTGAAGCTCCACATGCTCAGGACCACGAACGCTTCGCCGATGAACCCACATAGGCCGGGCAGTCCCAGACCCGCGAAGAAGATCCCCACGGCCACGCCGCTGTACCACGGCATGATCTGCATCAGGCCACCGAATTTGTTCAGATCGCGGTGATGCACGCGGTCGTAGATCACGCCGACCATAAAGAACATGCCTGCCGATGAGATGCCGTGGGCCAGCATCTGGTACATCGCCCCCTGCATCCCCATCAGCCACAGATCGGGATTCACGGTTTTTCCAGACTCATTGATCTTCCACACCGCCAAGCCGACCAGGACATAACCCATATGGCTCACCGAACTGTACGCCACCAGCCGCTTGAAGTCGGTCTGGGCCATCGCCGCGAACGCCCCGTACAGGATGCTGAACACCCCCAGGGCCACCAGGAACCACGAGGCATACTGTGCCGCCCACGGGCAGAGCGGCATCGCGACGCGAATGATCCCGTAGCCCCCCATCTTCAGCAGCACCCCCGCCAGGATCATCGAGATCGGCGTCGGGGCCTCCACGTGCGCGTCCGGCAACCACGTATGGAACGGGAACGACGGAATCTTGATGGCGAACCCGATGAACAGCAGGATGAACGCGATCAACTGCATGTTCTGGTTGAAGCCGCCCTGCTCGGCGATCTTGGACAACTCGATCAGGCTAAAGATTCCCTTGCCGCCGGTGATCTGGCTGCTGTCGTAGTAGAACATCAGCATCGCGATCAGCATCAGGACCGAGCCGACCAGCGTGTACAGGAAGAACTTCATCGCGGCATACTCGCGACGCGGTCCGCCCCACACCCCGATCAGGAAGTACATCGGCAGCAGCATCACTTCCCAGAAGACGTAGAACAGGAAGAAGTCGAGGGACAGAAACACCCCCATCATCCCCGTCTCCAGCATCAGGAACAGAATCAGGTAGCCGCGAATCTTCTCCTTGATGCTCCACGACGCCACGCAGGCCAGCATGCACACCAGCCCAGTCAGCAGCACGAGCGGCAGGCTGATGCCATCGACGCCGAGCGTGTACCCGATGTTCCAAGTGGGGATCCACTGGGCGTTGACGGACATCTGGTAGCCAGCGTTCGCCATGTCGAACCGGCCCCACATCATCAGTGAGAGCAGGAACGTGACGACCGTTCCGATGAGCGCGAACACGCGCATGCCTTCCTCCGCCTTCTTATCGAACGCCATCAACAAGACGGCGAAGATCGTCGGAGTGAAAATCGTCAGTGAGAGGAGGGCTGCGTCGCTCATGGTTTTTCAGTCAATCGATGCGGGGCACCGGAGGAAGTTTTCAGTGGTCAGTGAAAGCCCAAGGGTTGCAACCCTTGGGCGTTTCCGCGTTACGACCGGGGCAGGAACGCAAACACCAGCACGAACAACGACACCACCCCCAGGGCGATGAACATCACGTACTGCCTGAGCCGACCAGTCTGAATCCCCTTCAGGGACCGCCCAGCTGCAAAGGTCACTTCACCACACACATTGACCAGTCGGTCGACGACTCGTTCGTCGAACGCCCGGTCGATGATTGCGGTCTGCACGGTCAGGCGGCCAAACAGGTGAATCAACCCGTCCAGCACCTTCTGGTCAAACCCCTGGCACCAGCGGCCCACGATGTGGACCGGTTGTTCGAACAGCACGTTGTACAGTTCGTCGAACCGCCACTTCTCGATTAGGAAGTCGCGGATCACCCAGAACTGGCGACCAATGACCCCCGCATCGAGAATCCGCTTGCAGTAGAACAGATAGCTGATCAGCGACCCGAGGCCCGCCGCGAACAGGGCGACCAGTCCAGCTGTGCTGTGCTTCTCGTGAATCTGGTGATGGCTGGGGAGGGAGAGGCCGAGGTTGCCCGCGTGTTCGATCCCTTCCCGCACATGGGTCGGCTCGCTACTCAGGATCTGACCAGCCAGGAATCCATACTCGGACTCCCCGCCGAAGGCACAGAACCACGCGAAGAACGCCAGGATCACCAGTGGGGCCACCATCGCCAGCGGCGACTCGTGGGCATGCTCATTGACGTGTGCGTCGCGCGGCGTCCCGGCGAACGTCATGAACCACATCCGGAACATGTAGAACGCCGTGATCCCCGCCGTCACCACGGGCACATAGAACAGCAGGAAGTGCTGCGGGTTCAGCGAGACATACGACAGGGCCGACGCGATGATCGCGTCCTTCGAGTAGAACCCGCTGAAGTTAATCATGAGGTGCGGAATCCCGTACCCCGAGATCGCAAACACTCCAATCAACATCGTGTATGCCGTGATCGGCATCTTGTGACGCAGGCCACCCATCTTCGTCATGTCCTGTTCATGATGACAGCCATGAATCACGCTGCCCGAACAGAGAAACATCAGCGACTTAAAGAACGCATGCGTGATGAGGTGGAACAGCCCGGCCATCCAGCCGCCGACGCCCAGGGCCAGCATCATGTACCCCAACTGGCTGATCGTCGAGTAGGCCAAGACCCGCTTGATGTCGGTGACGACCAGAGCAATCGTGGCTCCCACGAACGCCGTGATGCACCCGATATAGGCGATCGTCAACAGCACCTCGGGTGTGAACATCGGGTAGAACCGCCCGACCAGATACACCCCAGCGGCCACCATCGTCGCCGAGTGGACCAGAGCGGAAACCGGCGTCGGGCCTTCCATCGCATCGGGTAGCCAAGTTTGCAGCGGGAACTGGGCACTCTTGCCGATGCAGCCCGCGAACACTCCCATTCCGGCCACAATCAGCAACCAGTACGGGATCACTTTGGTCTTGCCATCGACATCATGCCACGGCAGGTTGCCGCCGCTCTGAATGATGACCACCTTCTCGCGACCGTCCCCCTCAGTGACCATGTGCCCGTGGGTGTCACGGACCATCTGGAACAGGCCCGGCGTGCCCATCTCTTCACGAGAGGTGTTCGCAAACCGGAACGTGCCAAAGTAGGTCACGATCACCATCAGCCCGATCAGGAACCCGAAGTCCCCGACGCGGTTCATAATGAACGCCTTGTTGGCGGCATTACTTGCCGTCTTCCGCTCGACGTAGAAGCCGATCAGGAAGTAGCTGCAGACCCCGACCAATTCCCAGAACACGAACACCTGGAACAGGTTGCCTGCCAGGACCAGCCCGAGCATCGCGAAGCAAAACAGCGACATGAACGCGAAGAACCGGTAGTACCGGCCCGGTCGGTGGAAGTGCCGCCCGCCCGACAGGTGGACCTGATGGTCCTCGTGGTCTTCGGTCAGCTCCTCGCTCATGTAGGCTGTGGCGAACACATGGATGCAGGTGGCGATGAGCGTCACCATCACGAACATCAGCACGGTCAGACCGTCGATATAATAGTCCATCGACACGACGATGCTGCCGAACCGGGCGAGTTGGTAGAACTCCCCGGTGAAGGTCGTGCGCAATGGATCAAAGTCGGCGAGGTCGGTGTGGACGTGATCCTTGTGAGTGTGGGCATGGGCCCCTGTGGCATCAGCGCCATGGGCATCTTCCCCGTGCTCCCCGTGGCCGTGTGCGGCATCGTGGGCCGCGAGTGACGCTGCCTGCTGCGAGCGAATCTCGCTGGTATCCTTGCGCCAGATCACCAGCGCCGACAGACTCAGCACAAAGCTGGTGGCGATGCACCCCACCGCAATCCAGGCCGCCGTCTTCGACTTGCGACCGCCCCAGTGGCCGCCGAAGATCTCAATGACGAACCCGAGCAGCGGCAAAAGCCACGCCGCTCCAAGCAGCCACTTCAGGGTTGTCGCCGTTGCTGTGTATGCGTCCGGAGTCATGAAACCGGTCTTCCCCGTGGGGGAGTGAGTTGGAGTGGGATAGGCTTCCAGCCTGTCAGGTTTAGGAAAGACAGGCTGGAAGCCTATCCCACGGATCGAGCACTACCCTCGCAGGTCGTCCGCTCGGTCCACATCGATCGACAGGTGGTTGTTGTAGAAGTTGAGGGCAATTGCCAGAGCCACAGCGGCCTCGGCAGCTGCCAGGACAATCACGAACATCGAGGAGATCTGGCCATCGAGGCCCAGCGGAGTGAACCGCGACAGGGCCACGAAGTTGACGTTGGCCCCGTTGAGGACCAGCTCAACGCCCATCAGCACGCCAATGGCGTTCCGCTTTGTCGCCATGCAGACAACGCCGCACACGAAGAGCACCGCTCCGACGAACAGATAGGCATTCAGGTCCATCAGTCCCCCCTCACACGTCCCACACACGATCCAGAAATCAGGCCGACGGCCCGACGCCCGGCTCGTGGACCACAGCCCGCCGCTTGGCTCGGGCGAGGTACGAGGCCCCCACCAGCACCACCAGCAGATGCATCGAAATGATCTCGAACGGCAGGAGATATCCCGGTCGTTCAACATCGACTCGGCCATCTCGCAGCGATTCCGTCCGCAGGCCCGACAGCGCTCCGCCGATCCGGCGAACCGTGCTGCCTTCCCCCTGCTGGTTGTAGCCCACCGTTGCCACCGAGGCCGTTCCGAACTTGGCTTCCAGCCGGTCGGAGTTCGCCTCCCAGTTCACACCGGTGAACGCCGCCACCAGCATCGCAAACACCACACCGCCCACACCCAGCGAGAGGACCACCTCCGCTGGATTGGTCTTGAGATTGGTGTATGGCCCTTGGGCCGTCAGCATCACCCCGAAGATCAGCAATACGACCGTGCCGCCGACATAGATCAAGAGTTGGGTGGCCCCGACGAAATCGGCATTCAGCAGGAAGAACAGACCCGCCACCGAACTCAGCGACACGATCAGCCAGAAGGCCATCCGCACGACGTTCTGAGACAGAACGACCGCGAGAGCCCCACCGCAGGCAGCCAGTGCAAAAATGGCGAAGACGATCTCGTGCATATTAGAGGTCTCCTCGCACTGTCACTTCGCGATTGGCCGGCTCAACGGCTGGGGCCGGTTCGATCGAGGAATGCCCGGCAGGCTCGTGTGTATGTTGTCCCGGCCCGTGACCATGCTCGTGGTCATGTTGTGGGGGCTGGGCAGGCATCACGTAGTCCTTCGACTTTGGTAACACCGGCACCCGAGTCCCAATCGACGCCACCGGCCAGAACGTCGGACGCCCCAGCACCGTCAACCACACCAGCGGGTACATCACCGAACCAATGAACAGGAAGCAACTGATCGGCACCAGATACTTCAGACAGGTCTCCATCACCTGGTCAATTCGCAACCGAGGCAACGTCCACCGCACCCAGATCTGGACAACAACCAGCAAACCCGCCTTCGATGCCAGCACCAGCAATCCCAAGACGCGGCCCGGATAGCCATCCAGAACCGAACTCAACGCCGAGTCGAGCGGAGCAATCCCGGTCCACCAACCGCCCAGGAAGAGCAGCGACGCCAAGGCGCAGACGAAGTACATGCTCGCGTATTCAGCCAGGAAGAAGAACGACCACCGCATTCCGCTATATTCGGTGTGGAACCCGCCGACCAGTTCGCTCTCGGCCTCAGCCAAGTCGAACGGAGCCCGCTTGTTGCTGGCCAGCGTCACGACGAAGAACACGAAGAAGGCCGCGAACGTGAACGGGCTGTGGAAGATCAGCCAGTTCGTGAACCAGCCGCTCTGCATGTGAGCGATCTCATTGAGATTCATCGTGCCACAAATCAGCACCGGGATCACGGCTGTGATGCCCAGCGGGATTTCGTAGCTGACCATCTGCGCGGTTTCGCGCATGCCACCGAACAGAGACCACTTCGACCCGCTCGAGTACCCGGCGAGGACCACGCCCAGCACTTCCAGCGACAGCACGGCCATCCCGATAAAGAGTCCGCAGTCGAGTGCCACCGCCACCATGCCGTCACTGAACGGCAGGAACAGGAACGAGGCAAACGACGCGACGACCACCAGATACGGGGAGAGCCGAAACAAAAACTTGTCCGCCGTCGCCGGGGCGAGGTCTTCCTTCTGAATCAGCTTGATGCCGTCCGCCAGCGATTGCAGCCAGCCAAACCGGCCTCCGCAGTGCGTCGGGCCGAGGCGGTCTTGGATTCGAGCGGAGACCTTGCGTTCGGCCCAGATGAAGGCAAACGCAGGCAGGCCAAAGAACAAGGCCAGCAACGTAATATGAATCGCCGCCGCCACAAACCGTACCAACTCCGGACTGGAGGAGATGAAGCTTGCGAGCCAGCCCGCAAGGGGCTCGACGATCGATGTGGCAGCCAACGGCAGCGTCATGCAACAGATTCCGGTGGGTGTGCGGCGCGTGGACACGCACCGCTGCTCCTGATGGAATGGAGAGTTATGACAGAACACCCAGAGGCTTTCAAGCGACCGGTTTTACCTCACGAATCCATCCCCATCGCCGCCCAAATTCGCTCAGCCGCTTTCTCGCCGCTGAGAATAGAATCGGGCAGTCCCACCCCTCCCAGTGTGTTACCCGCCAGCGCGATCCACGGTGTCGGCGCGAGTTGCTCCCCGATCCGCCTCACCCGATCCAAGTGACCCACATGGTATTGCGGCATCGCCCGAGGATAGCGGGCCACCACGGCGAACTCCGGCTCGGCTCGAACGCCAAAGATCGACCGCAACTCGGCCAGCGTCGTTTCGATCAACTGGCCATCGGACAGGTCCAGCATCTCCGGCTGCAACGCACCGCCGATGAAGGTCCGCAGGATCACCTTGTCGGGCGGGGCGCGGTCCGGAAACTTGCGGTTCAGGAACGACACCGACAGGATCTTCCGTTTCTCAATCGCAGGAATGACCAGCCCGAACGCATCCAGTGGATGATCGATCTGCCGCGTGTCGTGCCCGGTAATCACGATCGCGCTCGACGCATACTCGATCTGCGCCAACTCCGCCGCCACTGCCGGGAGAGCTGCCAGCAACACGCGGCTCATCTGATGCGCCGGCGTCGCCAGAATCACCGCCGAGAACGAAGTCCTTCGCTCATCCCCGCTCGCGTCCGTCCAAGCGATTTCCCCTCCGCCTCTGCTCGGGGTGCCACTGGCGGTCGCTTGGGACCGCCAGTGATTCAGCGTAATCCCGCTCACCACCGCCCTCGTCTCCACCCGCGCCACTGCTCGCACCCGATTCTCCAGCGAGTCCATCAACTGCCACATCCCCCGCCGCAACGAGGCAAACAGCCCGTACCGCGCCCCGCTGGCTGTCTTCTCCGGCCCGCCGACCAATCCGTCTTCCGCGTGCATCGCCTCGAACAGGCTCCCATGCCGCCGCTCCATCTCCAGAAAACGAGGCAACGTCGCCATCAAGCTCAGCTTCTCCGGGTCAGCTGTGTAGATCCCGCCGACCATCGGCTGGACGATGCGGTCGAGCATCTCCTGCCCCAGCCGCCTTCGCGTGAACGAGGCCAGGCTCTCGTCACCCTCCTCGGTCCGGCGCGGCACCAGTGGCTCGCACAGGCACCGCAGCTTCCCCCGCCACGACAGAATCGGCGTCTTGAGAATCGACCACGCACTCCCCGGAGCGATCAGGTTCAGCCCCTCGGGAGTCACGATCGGCTTGCCGTTCGCGAGGATCAGCGACCGCCGGTTCTTGTCGTCCGTCCCGATCAGGTCCGACTCCAACCCCAGCTTCCGGCACAACGCCACCCCACCCGGTTTATTCGTTATAAACGAGTCGGCCCCGCGCTCGATCAAGTAATCCCCGATCCGCTCACTCGCCACCAAGCCGCCCAACCGGGGGGCCGACTCGAATAGCTGGATCTCCACGTTCTTCGAGCCCGCGGTGAGCTCGCTCAGCCGCAACGCCGCCACCAGGCCGCTGATGCCGCCGCCGATGATGGCCACACGCTGGGGAGATGCTGCGCTCATTCCCAGATTCTGGATTGCGGATTGACTCCTCACAACCCGCTCCGAGGCTGGCTCTCAAACGCGGGAAGGGGACAGTGGCTGTGCATTCGATGCGGGACAGAAGGGGGCGAACCGGATCAGAGGGATGATCCCGCATTCCAGCTCACGATGATCGATCCATTTCACACAGTGGACCGAGGCCATTGAATTTTCTCGAATGTCGATTCCTGACAAAGACCGAAGCAGCGGGTGTGAACGATCGTTTGAGCTTCGGAGGTTCGGAGCAGCACTCCGGACTTTTCCAGTGAGCCATCCGCATGGAAGACACGATAGGCCAGTTGAACTTCGCGGAGCGAAAGGCGACACGGATTGACAGCGACAGGTGCTACGCTCCCGCCCTCTGGCGTGTGACAGCCTCGCCCTTGCTCACATTTAACTCACTGTGAATCAGTCGGGCTTCACCAGCCGAGCGGGTGGCACGAAGGAGGCGATCTTCTGGAAGGCGGCCAGCACGTCGGCTTCCATTTCGGCGACCGTCTGATTGCCGGGCACCGTGATGGAGATTCCGCCGCCCAGATGAGCGACGGCTTCCATGTAGGTGGGGTCGCCACCCAGACCCACGGTCATGGTATGGATCGTATAACCGGCATCGACGGCTTCCTTAGCTCGCACCAGACCATAGATCGCATTGGAA
>JAYTWO010000308.1:0-1827 GCA_043743415.1 Planctomycetota bacterium | reverse complement strand
GGGAAGATGTCGATCTCTTCGTGCGTGCCCCGGCTGGTGACCTGCAACTCAGCCGTGCCGCTGACCTCGCGCGTGAACCGCACGCAGCGGGTACACATGATGCACCGGTCGGTGAACAGCGTGATCTGGTCGCCGATGTAGTCCTTGTCCGGCTTGATGTTCTTCGGCTCTTGCAGGCGGCTGTACCCGCGACCGTATTCGTAGCTGTAGTCCTGCAGTCCGCACTCGCCCGCTTGGTCACAGACTGGGCAATCGAGCGGGTGGTTCAGCAGCAGGTATTCGAGGGTCGCCTGCTGCGCGGCTTTGACCTTCGGCGAGTCACTGATGATGACGGTGCCGTCCTTGACCGGCGTCTGGCAGCCGGGGAGGAGTTTGGGCTGCATTGCGACCGAGCCGTCCGGCTTCGTGTCGCCGACCTCGACGAGGCACATCCGGCAACTGGCCACGACCGACAGGTCGGGGTGCCAGCAGTAGCTCGGGATCTCGACGCCCGCGCGATCGGCGGCCTGAATGCAATTCAGCCGCTCGGTCGCACCGATTTCGACAGGCTTGTTGTTGATTGTGACAGTGGGCATGGGTGTGGGTGCGTGTTTGAAGAATGCTGAGCGGGATCAAATGACGTGATGGGCGTTCTACGGACTAGGAACTGCCACCGGGTTTCGACTGATGCTGGAATTGGCTGTCGTTACGGAAGGGAATGCCGAGAACCTGCTCGACGATCAATTGGCAGATTGGGACGCCCGCATAGAGGGCGATTGGCGCGGGCCCCAGATTTGCAAGTTCCAGAGTGATGGTTCCCAAGAAGCCGCTGTGAATCGTCGGGGCTGTAAAGTGAATCAGCAGCCCGCAGCGGGCGTAGGAACTCTTGCCTTCGATCCGCCCCGCCAAGCAGATCTCTGAATCTGCGAGGATTGGAAAGCCAATTTTCTCTCGAGTCTTTCCGAGAACAAACCTTCCGGGTTGCATGACAAACGGTTGGTCTGGATAAATCTTGCGGGTTTCAGCATAAGCGTTAAACAGGTCGACAAACCGCCCCCGGCTCAAGTTGACATCGAGAGGAAGCCGCCTGTCTTCCGGAATGAACGAGATCTCATCTCCCAGTTGAAGGTCCAGTGAGGATGTTTGATACGGGCAATTCACTCCATGCTCAGGACGCAACGGCTTAGGGACAGGATCGACGATGAGTCGCCCGTCCAAGATCGCCTGTTGCATGGCCACGTTGGAGAGAATCACGCCTCGACCAGCTTTCTCTCTAGGTCATCGGGATGGAACACGATGGAATCGCTGTAGTCCGTGGGCAACATCGCCCAGACCACACCATCGCGCTCGTAGACACGAACCATCACGGCCCCCATCTGCCCGACATCGCCACGAACCTTGTCCGCAGGCACCCAGTTTCCATCCTCGGAGCCGTCGGACATGCGGTACTTAATGCCGCGTTCGTCGCTGAACGCGCCCTTGAGTACCCGACATTTGAGCCATGCGTCTTCCATTGCGAACTCCTTTCTCTTGTCTCAGTGTGCCCCGACTGGGTATGGCGTGACGCTCTTCCGACCCGAGGTGATGTACTCCTCGAAGTCCCCTCGGAACTTCTGGATCGCGTTCTTGACCGGCCACGCGGCCCCGTCCGACAGGCCGCAGATCGTCGTGCCGGGGATGATCCCCATCGAGGCGGCGACTTCCGTCAGCAGGTCCACGTCTCGCATCTGACCGTTCCCCGAACGGATGCGTTCCAGGATGCGCGTCATCCAGTTCGTCCCTTCGCGGCACGGCGTACACTGACCACAGCTCTCGTGCGAGAAGAACCGGGCGCAGTTGTATAGCACA
>JAYTWO010000307.1:0-1671 GCA_043743415.1 Planctomycetota bacterium | reverse complement strand
GTTGATTCGCTTTGGAATCTACCGGGGCGGCGCAGCCGGAAGAGGTCTGCACGGGAAGATCGTATCGCGAGTGAACCTCTTGTGCCAAGGCACACAGGTAGGCTCTAAAGCGAGCCACCCTGTGCCACCCACGACAAAGACCACGGACAGCAAGAGTCGAGCGAGTGACATGTGAGGATCTCAGGGACTGAGGGGTGTACCACTGGTTGAATCGTTTGGTGCCTCCTGTGTGTACCAACGCACCGGCAGAATGGGTTGCAGAGCCACAAGAGGATAAGCCGGACACGCTCGATGTACAATTCCTCCTGTTGCTGCATGCCCCCGATGTCTACCCCGCCCTCTGCGCCACGCCGTCATTCGTAGACTTCTCGGCGGTGTGCGATCATGATTCATCAATGACGGGCCTCGCTCACCCCGAGGTGGCCGAGCTCGTGGTCTCACTGGCTGTGAACACACTGATTGGAACCCACGAGATGACTCTCCCAGAACGGTTCCGTGGCTGCCTCGTCGAGAAGTCTCCCGAGGGGAGCATCTCCTTCTCAATCGCCGAGCGGAAGTTCGACGAACTGCCTACGGGCGATGTGACCGTGCAGGTCGCGTGGTCGTCCCTCAACTACAAGGACGCCCTCGCCGCCACCGGCCATCCCGGAGTGACCCGCACCTTCCCGCATATTCCCGGCATTGATGCCGCTGGAGTCGTGGTCGAAAGCTCATCACCCGAGTTCCCCTTGGGCACCGAAGTCATCGCCACCGGACATGAACTGGGAGTCGAACGCTGGGGCGGGTGGGCCGAGTTCGTCCGCGTCCCCGCAGCCTGGCTCGTGAAACGGCCCTCTGGTCTGACGCTCGAAGAGGCCATGACCATCGGCACGGCAGGCTTCACAGCCGCCCAAAGCGTGCTGGCCCTGATTCACGCCGGGGTCACTCCCGAGCGCGGGCCGATTCTCGTCACCGGAGCCACCGGCGGGGTCGGGTCGATGGCGCTCCAGATCCTGGCTCAACTCGGATATGCGGTGACCGCGATGTCAGGCAAGCCAGAGCGAGCCCGATGGCTCAAGCAACTGGGAGCCAAGGCGGTGATGGCTCGTGAGACGTTCCTCCAGGTGCCGAACCGTCCGCTGCTCAGTGCGACCTGGGCCGGAGGGGTCGATACCGTGGGCGGGACCACGCTCGCCACGCTGCTGCGAAGCGTGAGCCACCGGGGCTGCGTGGCCGCGTGTGGAGTTGTCGGCGGGGCCGATCTGTCGCTGACTGTGTACCCGTTTATTCTGCGAGGCATCACACTGGCCGGGATCGATTCCGCCTGGTGCCCGGAGGTTCAACGGGCTGAGATCTGGAACCGACTCGCGACCGACTGGAAGCCGAAACACCTGGCCGATTCCCGGACAGTCATCGCCCTCAATCAAGTCGGGCCCGCCGTGGAGCAGATCCTGAAGGGGCAGATGGCCGGGCGGACGGTGGTGCGGATCTGACTGCGGTTTGGCACGCGCCCGTTTAGCTGCGACGCGAAGTCTTCGAAGCGGAGCATGCGTCACCGCCCGACTCAAGTATCGACAGCGAGCGTGGGACGTGACGGCCTGTTGTTTTTCTGGTGGGGTTGTTGATCGTTTGTGGTTTTCCCCCAACCCCGGCGCGTGAGGGGGCCGGGGGGGTGGGGGTGGGTTTGTTTTT
>JAYTWO010000306.1:0-4545 GCA_043743415.1 Planctomycetota bacterium | reverse complement strand
CCAGAACGAGTCCACATGGGCAGCCAGTCGCCCCCGGCCCATGTCACTCGCTCTCGACGCGCGAACGTCGCTCGGGACGGGCAAATGTGCCCGTCCTACAGTTGTGCGCGGCGTCGGAGTGACTGGGCGCTCATCCCGAAAAAATCTTATAACCATTACAATTGACATAACAGGAACTCTGGGTAAGATGTAGCTGTCTCTCAAAGACTCGCTGTCTTCAGTCCCTCGCTGGCTCCCAACCTTGTGTTGGGGAGTTCGCTGTGGGTACGACCAATCTTTCATCGCTGAGTCCCAAGCCGGTGGTGATCGCTCTCCTGGAACGGGCCGAGCGGTTCGCAGGCAATGGGGAGGCCGATCATGCTGTGGCCTTTTTCCGTGCCGCTGTGGCGGCGGACCTGACCCCGGTGGCCCGCATTGCGTATGGGGTGTTCCTGGCCGATTGTGAGCGGGTGGTCGCCGCGCGGTCTCAGTTGCTGGAAGCCTGGGAGATGGCCAAGCGGCAGGGCGATCCCGCCGCGAGAGCGTTGGCCTGCCACAATCTGGCGGCGGTCTATCGGCGGATGGGCATCTCGACCGCCGCGGACAGCTTCCAGCAGCAGGCGATCCGTGCTGAATTGGATGCGGATGCGCTGGCACCACTCCCGGCGTATGTGATCGCGGGCCGGGCGTTGGACTTCACGGCCCGCGAGTCGGTCGCGGCAGAAAAGCTGCTGATTGCGGCTCAAGGCGATCCCAGTGAAGAGGTCTCCGCCCGTCTCAACAGCGGCGTGATCGCCTACCGCCAGGGTCGAGAATCGCTGGCTCTGGAGCGGTTCTACGCGGCCTTCGGGATCGCACAGACCGAGCGGGATCTCAATGCCTGTGCCGTGTTGCTGACGAATATCGCTCACCTGCAACGCGATCGCGGTCGCTGGCGGATCGCGGATGAGTGTTTGGGCCTGGCTGAGAAAATCGACCTGGAAGCCAACCGCCCCGGCTCCGCCCTCCGCGTCCTGTCCTACCGCCGCGAACTCTCCCGCGGATTGGCCATGCTGGCCGCCGATCCGAGTTGGAATTGAAGGGGGAACGTTGAGGGTTGAGCGAAAGAGGGGGTTGGGCGGAAGGGGCGGATGACGTGTGTATCAGACAAGTCGGCAGCCGTGATCTTCGGCTCCCTCTCTCCCGCAATCGACGTGACTTTCACCGGGTGCGAATTGCGCGGGAGCGACCCCATACCGTTCGGCACGGCGTGGGTTAACTGGCATCCCGCCGGGATGCGGTGTTGTGGAGCAGCCATCCGGGGTTGCCTGTCGCGCCGTAAAGCGAACGGACACAGAAAGCCAACCAGAATCGGGCGGCTTGGAAAGACGCGCCCGACAAAAGTCGATTTTGGACGAAAACGCCTCGAAAAACCCAGTGTTTCAGAGGGGTCCACTCGCCGTTTTTCGACTGATGTCGGTTACGTATGGAAAGGCCGTCTTACGGGGATTCGATGACCGTCCCGCTCGCTGCTGGCCCTAAAACATCGACCGCTCCACGAACCCCGTATCGCCTTCGCCGTTGATGAACGTCGGGTGATCGATGATCCGGCGGGCCAGGGGGATGGTGGTCTTGATCCCTTCGACGACGAACTCGTCGAGGGCGCGGCGGAGGGTTTTTAATGTCTCTTCGCGGTTCGGGCGGTGGATGATCAGCTTGCCGATCATCGAGTCGTAGTACGGCGAAATCTTGTACCCCTCATAGGCGTGCGAGTCGAACCGCACTCCCATCCCGCCCGGCGGACGGAACTTGGTGATCGTGCCGGGACAGCCACGGAACCCGTTCTCGGTGTCCTCGGCGTTGATGCGGACTTCCATCGCATGGCCGTTGCAGGGGATTTGAGCCTGCGTGAAGGCCAACTTCTCGCCCGACGCCACGAGGATCTGCTGCTTAATCAGATCGATGCCGGTCACTTGCTCGGTGACGGGATGCTCGACCTGGATGCGGGCGTTGACTTCGATGAAGTAGAACTTGTTGTCCTGGTCGACGATGAACTCGCACGTCCCGGCGTTGTAATAACCGGCGGTCTTCGCCAGCTGCACCGCTGCACTGCACAGTTCCTCCCGCACCTTCTGCGGCAGGTTCGGGGCCGGGCTTTCCTCGATCAGCTTCTGGTGCTTCCGCTGCATCGTGCAGTCGCGTTCCCAGAGGTGGACCACGTTCCCGTGCATGTCGCCGAGCAGTTGGACTTCGACATGGCGCGGCTTCTGGATGAACTTTTCGATGTACACGCCGCCGTTCTTGAACGCCTTCTCGGCCTCATTCGACGCGGCCTTGAGTTCCACTCGCAGCTGGGCTTCGTTGTGAGCGGCGCGGATCCCCTTGCCCCCGCCACCGGCTGTGGCCTTGATGAGGACGGGGTAACCGATTTCGGCGGCGACCTTGGCGGCTTCGTTTTCGTCGGCGACGAGTCCCTCGCTGCCGGGGACGGTGGGCACCTTGGCTTCGCGGGCGATGCGGCGGGCGGCGACCTTGTCGCCGAGGGCGGCCATCGCCTGGTGCGGTGGTCCGATAAACTCGATCTTCGAGGCCCGGCACATTTCGGCGAAGTCATGGTTCTCGGACAGGAACCCATACCCCGGATGAATCGCATCCGCGTTCCCGACTTCAGCCGCACTGATGATCCGCTCGATCTTGAGGTAGCTGTCGGTGGCCGAAGCCGGGCCGATGCAGAACTTCTCGTCGGCCAGATCGAGGTACGCCGCCCCGCGATCCGCCTCGCTGAACACCGCTACGGTGCCAATACCCATCTCGCGGCAGGCCCGAATGACCCGCAGGGCGATTTCACCGCGATTGGCGATCAGAATGCGCTGGAACATGAGAGCGTTTTTGTCAAAAGAGAAGAAAGCCCAGTGGTTGCAATCACTGGGCTTGAATGAGAGCGACTCGCACTACGGCTGAACCAGAAACAGCAATTGCCCATACTCGACCGCATCGCCGTTCTTGACGCAGATATTGGCGATCGAGCCGGTGCATTCGGCCTTCACGGGATTGAAGAATTTCATGGCCTCGATCTGGCACACCACCGAGTCGTTCTTGACCCGATCCCCGACCTTCACAAAGGCTGGCTCGCCCGGCTGAGGCGACGAATAATACGTCCCCACCATCGGGCTCTTGACCTGCAACAGCCCCTCGTCGCCACTCTTGGCGGCTGCGGCTGCGACCGGAGGCGCACCGACCGCAGCGGGAGCCGGAGCATGGGCCATCGGCGGCGGAGCATAGTGCCCGCCCATCGGCATGGCATGCACCACCTCCTGCGGACCCCGCTTGAGCTTCCATTGCTGGTCGCCCCGGCGCAGTTGCACCTCGCGCAGGTCGTGCTTTTCCATCATTTCCACAAGCTGTTGCAGCTTGTCGAGATCAAACGAATCTCCACCGGCGGAGTGTGCGTCCGTCATGGATGTTTATCCTTGTTGCAGGCTGGTCATGTCGGGACTGACACGACACCGAATCTGACCGGGGCCATCCCCTCAGTCGATTGGAGAAGCTGCCAGACTCAGTGCGCACCGAGATCGCAGCCGACAGGGTCAGGAGTTTAGCGAACTCGGGGGGGACTTCGCGAGTGAGGCCACTCCCCGGAATTGAAAAAATTGATCTTCCGTCCAGTCAGGCCAATCCGCTGGCATTAGTCCTCAATGATATCAATGTCATCCAACTCCAGGACTTCTTCATCCTTCGGTCGCTTCGCCAAGGTGGGCATGATCTTACGCTGCGTCTCTTCCACGGCGAAGTCTAAGTCCTCATCCGGAATGGCCACGGGCAAGTCCTGACTCAGGAATTTCGGATCCACCCGCCGGAGGGGCTTGCCTGCCGGTGCTTTGGGAGCTGCCGCTTTGAAGGAGGCTGCTGGAGCCGCTTTCTTGACCTGCCCCAGCGGTGGGGCTGGCTTCTTCTCCGGAGTCCGGATCTCCAGGCGGTATCCCAAGTCTCCAATATGGACCACATCCCCAGTTCCAATCCGGCACTCCTTCGACACCGGCTTTTCGTTGACCCGTATCCCGTTCATGCTGCCCAGGTCACGTACCACAAAATGATCGTCGATCTGAGCAATGCAGCAGTGCTTTCGAGAGACCTTGCGGCTATTGAGCAGGATGACATCGCATTCGGGCTGGCGTCCGAAGAAGAGAATCGGCTTGTCGAGCGGAATCGCCAGCCCGCCAGTCAGCGGGACGAGATACATCAGCATGACCGCCCCTTTCATTCGCGGAGTGATCGTCAGTGCGAGGGAAGTGGCAAGACTGCCAGGGACACGTTTGATGGTAGCAGCCCCCCCGACTGGTGAACATGCCGGAACCGGGATTTGCTGATGCAGGGTGTGAGCCTGCCTGTCTGGGTCGCAGAATTCGTAAGAATTCTGCTGTCCCAACGCCTCTGGACCATGTCAACTCAACAAGCATGTCATCTCAACAAGCATGCCAACCCAACAAGTTGTGATTGGAGGACCACGTGTGTGCATCAAAAAAGTAGGTAGCGATTCCACGCGGCGCGTCATGATCCAAGGGGGAGCCGCAGATGAACGCAGATGAA
>JAYTWO010000305.1:0-3861 GCA_043743415.1 Planctomycetota bacterium | reverse complement strand
ATGCCAGCCCGGCGATTCCATGCGTCTGGAAGTCTCCGGCATCACGCATTCGATCCGGGTCGCTGGCATCGCCCGCGAATACACATCGGGCGGGTTGATGATCATTATGGATCAGACAGCAGCAGATTCACTGTTTCCGATCCGGCCCTCCCAAGTCTACGGCATTCGCACCGAACCCTCTGCGACGGAGGCCGCAGGGCAGGCACTCCGGGCCGTTTCACGCGAGAAGGGGCTGATCTTTCAATCGTTATCGGAGCTGCGGGAACTCGTGCGCGGAATGATCTCGGGCCTGACCAGTCGGTTGTGGATGATCCTGGTCCTGGCGTTGGTCATTGCGGGGTTTGCCATTGTCAATACGCTCACGATGAGTGTCATCCAGCAGACCCGGCAACTCGGGGTGCTGCGCGTGGTCGGGATGTCGCGGTTGCAGGTGTTCCGACTGTTCCTGTTTCAGGCGCTCGTGCTCGGGCTGCTGGCTCTCGTGCCAGGTGCCATCGTGGGCATGCTTCTGGCGTTCTTGATTACCGTTTCGTTTCGAGGCATTACGGAACACAGGATCGAGTTTGTGATCGAACCGATCCTCCTGGGCGGCTACCTGGCCATTGGCCTGCTGCTCTCGCTACTCGCCGCCGCGCTGCCTGCGATCCGCGCGGGTCGCCTGAAACCGCTGGAGGCGATTCACGAGGAATGACCTCGCTGGAATGCCAAAAGCCCAGGGGTTGCAACCCCTGGGCTGTGTCGCGTTCGTCGATCACTGACACTCAATTCGCCGGCGAGACCTGCACGTTCGCTCCCAGGATCTGCTTGATCTTGGCCTGGATCGACATCAGATGGGCGCGGCTGTAGTCGTCGAGCTTCAGGCCCGGAGATTGCAGCAGCGTCGTCGCCTGGGCATCGAGCGTGGTCAGGTGCATGCGGGCCAGCGTGCGGGCGTCCTCGGGGGCACCGTTCGTCTGAGTCACCAGCAGCGACAGCTCGCGCACGGTCGTGCGTTGCAGGTTGCGGCGGTAGCTGTTGATGAACGGCTTGCGGTTGGTGAATTCGCCTTCGGCCTTCTCGGGGAACAGCTCCGAGAAGATCCCCTTGGTGAGCAGACTCATGTGTTCGGCCAGCGTGTAGGCGTCCTGATCGGCGGCGATCGTGATCTCGCTGTCAGACAGACGGGTCAGCGTTTGTGAGTTGAGCAGTTGAAAGAGGATCATCGACTGCATCTGCAGGACGGTGTCTTGAATCGGGTAGTCGAGGCGCCCCGGCTCCTCCATCCCCCAGTGGCTCCAGCGGGTGGAGGCCAGCGAGTTCAACAGCGTGCCGTCCAGCTTCGGCGCTCCGAACGCCGACTCATTCAGCAGCGTCATTGCTTCGCGTTGCTGAGCGGCGTCGATCGGCTTGAACGGAGCCCGACCGTTGGGGGTGCCCTTGTGATCGCGGGAGACTGAGATGCCGCCGGGGAAGCGGGCGGCGAAGGCCAGAGACCGCCAATGCTCGCCGAACAATCGGCTGAACATCTGGCGAGCCCGCTGGTAGCCCTGGCCGTCCTTGACCGCTTTATCGACGACCTTGGGGAGCAGTTCGTTGGTGACCTGGACCTGGCGGCGGATGTAGGCCAGCGAGTCCTTGCCCATGTCGAAGCGGTTCGAGTAGGGGTCGGAGTCGACGCCGCCACGGGTGTCCTCATCGGTCAGATAATCCAGCCCCGGCTCGGACGACCGCAGCGCGATCTTGGCCAGCCCGGCCTTCTCATCGCCCTCGATCGAGGCATAGCCATACTCGATCGCCCAGATGTCATACGGTCCGATCGTCTGGGTGTAGTACAGACCTTGCGGCTGGCCCGTGGGGGCGATGTTCGGTGGGGCGTAGTCCATCACGCTGGCCATGGTCCCTTCGGCCTTCCCCTTGTCGAGGTCGGACATCTCGGCGAGCGTCTTCCAGGCACTGGCCTTGAAGTTATGCCGCAGGCCGAGCGTGTGCCCAACCTCGTGCATCACGACTTCCTTCATTCCCTGATGCACGAACTCCTCGGGGAGCTTGCCATCGGCGGAAGCCTGGCCCATCGCCATGAAGACCGAGGCGGCGTAGCCCATCTGCCACTGCTGGTCCTGACAATAGGTACACGTGTGGCCGGTCCCTTGATGGTGTGCGAACGGATGGCCCGGTTCCGGCGTCTTCATGAACGGAGTCGCATTGGGTGCGAGAGCGGCCACCGTCTGCGGGCTGAAGGTCTCCCAGCGATGGTTCCAGGAGTCGAGGAACCCCGCATCGAAAATGATGTCGGCATCCAGGATCTGGCCCGTGCGCGGATCGACGCGGGACGGCCCCATCGCGAATCCGGCCTCAGCTGTGATCCAGCGGAACGTGTTGTAGTTCACGTCCTCGGGATCCCACGAATCGTTGTCGCCCTGCTGCCCGACTTCGACCGCTCCGTCATAGCCCAGCTTCTCGAACGCCTTGTTCCACTCCAGGATGCCCGCCTTGACGGTCGGGCGGAGATACACGGGAACGGTCTTCTCCATCCAGAACCTGATCGGCTTAATCGGTGGCGACAGCTTGATCGCCGCGTCTTTTTTGCGGAGATCCCAGCGGTTGATGTACCGGACGAAATGCTCTTCATCCCCGTTTTCGGAAAAGTCCTTCACGACTGACAGGAAGTAACCCACGCGGTCATCGGCCAGACGCGGCTTGAAGCCGTTGGCTCCGACCGGTGGGAGCAAACTGATACTGTAGTGGATGTTGACCTGCGCCCCCTTGGCGTCCGGCACGGTGTCGAACCCCTGTGACGGGTTGCTGGAGCTGTAGACAGCGGCGACCTGGATCTCGACGTTCTCGTCGAAGCCCTTGATCTTGGACCAGGTGGAGCGGTCGCCCATGAACTGGAAGCCACCCATCGCCCGCCCGATATCGAGGTTGTCGTTCATGAACACGCGAGTCAGGTCGACCAGCATCCCGCCACTCGGTCCGGAGGCCATGATCGGCAACGAGAACAGCACGCTGTCCGAGTACGCCTTCTCGACCGCCGAGGCTTCGGGACTGCCCGCTTTGGCCTTAAACCGCACGTTGCGACGTTGCAGCATCAGCTTGTCATCGACCTTGCGGAAGTTCCACAGCATGTCGTCGTCGCCGGTCGACCAGGACATGCCGCCGATAATCGGCATCTGGCTGATCCCGCGAGCAATCGTCGGCAGAACGATGAAATCCCGCCCGAGGTGCTCGGGCTTGATCTCGGCCAGCAGCAACTGGTCCTTGTGGTACAGGGTCCACATGCCGGAGACCTTGGTCTTGCCCTCGATCAGCTGATCGAACTTCGGCTTTTCCGGAGCCGCTGGGGCTTGCGCCTGAAGAGGCGTCGCTCCACCCCATGCCAGCCCGAGTGCCAAACCACACACCGCGATCCAATTCCGCATGACGATCTCCTGCACCGGGATTCCCGGAAGCCCACGCATCAAAGTCCATTCAGCTTAACAGACTCTTCAAGCTTCACCAGCTTACCAGCCTGCCGAGGGTTGTGGCGGAGAGAGAACGGGGGTTGTTGCCGAGAATCCCCGAAGTCGTGGAGATTTGTAGGAGGGTGAGGCGTTTTGGCAACGGAGCAGTGAAACTCTCAGGAGTTGTCCCGGAACACGAAGCGGATCTGCAAAACGTAAGACGGACTTTCAGTCCGTCTTTGACAGGTCAGACTAGAAGTGCGTCCTACGGCGAAAATCGGAATTGATTTCATGCCTGATCCCGAGGCAGCGATGAGGCCGCCTGTTCAGATCGCCGGATCGGGTGGAAGCCTCAATGAGTGCGAGACGCACTTTGTGATTGCTCATGGGCTGCCGTGGCAAGTCCGTTCTTCGTCCCGCCAAGGACGGCTGAAAATAGCCC
>JAYTWO010000304.1:0-11202 GCA_043743415.1 Planctomycetota bacterium | reverse complement strand
CTTCTCGGTTCGGGTCACCACTTTTACCCCCGTTCGACAGCCTTTTACCACGTTCCGTCAATCCCCAATAGACCTCCCCGGAACACCGTATGAGCCTTCTTTTTAAGAACGTCTCCGCCAAATGGCGAAACTCCTCGTCCTCAGACACGCGATCAATCAGGTTGTGCCCTCGCCTCGACAGCAGGTCATCTGCCGCAACGATGACGAGCTTCTGAGTCAACCAGTTGATGACATGAGCAAGCGTATTGCCACAGATTCGACGAGGTAATTCGAATGCACGGTTCAGCATGAGTTGACCCGAATCCAACGGCAAAGCAGCGAGTGCTTTCAACGTCTCATACGACATCTTGTCTTCCGAAAACTGTTTCTCAAGCCCCGGTCCAACGACGGTACTCCCGTCCTGCGACCTTTCAAAAATGATATGGTCGTTTTCGTTTCTATCCAGAACAACCAACCATTCGCTCTCGACGTTTCCCTCCTTCTTGTCGAATCCGTACTCAAAGACCCGATCAAGTAGCAAGAAACGGAATGCGAAAGTTGTGGGTGCGTCTTTGACGCTTAGACAGAATGCAAACGGATCAGAGTCTGATGACCGTTGACGAGGTGGGCGAATGATGGTCTGTTGCGCAGCTGCCATCGCTCGAACCAAGTTTGACTTTCCCGAAGCGTTGGCTCCGTAGATTGTGGCGCAGCGAACCAAGCTCTTACCGGTGTCTCCGATCGCAACGAGATGTCCTTGGTGGTCTGTCAGCTTGTTGCTGGCCACCATATTCAGAGTTTGCTCTTCGCCGAATGATCGGTAATTACTGACGGAAAAGGAGACCAGCATGGCAATCGTCTCCGGAACATGGGGGGCGGGAGAAGGGGAATCAGAAGTTCCTCTGAAGCAAGAATCTGTGATAAACTCTCGCATGTAAAGTGAACATCGGTGCGATTGGGCCGTTTTCTAGAAGAATTGTACGCCAATTCCGTATTTGCAGCATCGGTGACCGTTTCGCGCGGCGGGGTGGCGATGTTGAACCGGCCACCGATGATGGATGAGGGGTGATTTTGGGTGGCGGGGTGGCCCAGACATCGCTTTGGATGTCTGGGTGACGAAGGAACAAGAGGGATTCCAAAGGTGCGCCTGTCCACGGTACCGCTTGTTGCTCTGCAACCCAGACGCTCAAAGCAGCGTCTGGGCCACCCCGCCTCGTTACCAAGCGGGAGCTTGGGAACGAGGAAAGCTGAATCACGAGCCGGAAGCGTTAGCGCCCGGAGTGAGCGTCGCACGAGAGATTCTCCGGGCGCTGACGCTTCCGGCTCGTATCAACCTGTTGGACCTCGATCACAAGTACTGCGGGTTCATCACACCGCATCGGACCAGCAGTGGAAATCGCGGAACGACATCGCCTACGGGCGTTCCGCTGGGAATTGCTTCCAGTACAGGGTGTGGAACGTGTTCTCGGCGGGCGGGGTCGCGGACTCGTTGATGAGGAAGTCGGGCTGGATTGACTCCCACCAGGCGTCGTACGCCTTCTCTAATCGGGCGGCGTCGTCGGGGAACTTCTCGCGCACATCGATCAGTTGGCCCGGATCGCTGTTCAAATCGAACAGTTGCCAACTGGGATTCTGGCCCGCTGAGACGAGGGTGAAGCGTTCGTCGCGGAGGCTGCATTGAGAGTGCTTGGCCCCGGCGGACTGACCCTTTGCCCAGCGTCCCATGTGAGTCACCAAGGTGCGGTTCTCCCACGGTGCATCCGCTGACTTGAGAACCGGGAGCAGGTCGCGGCCTTCGAGCTTCACGTCCACGTCCGGAGGGATAGTTGCCCCGGCCAAGCCCGTCAGCGTGCGAAACATATCGATGTGGGCGGTGAGTTGGGACCGCTCACCCACCGGGAACCGATCGCCCCAGCGGAGGAAGCACGGGACGCGGGTGCCACCTTCCCACGGCGAGACCTTCGACCCGCGCATCCCCGCGTTGAATTCCTTCACCCCCGCCGTCCCGCCGTTGTCGGTCATGAAGATCAAGAGCGTGTCGCGTTCGATGTTGAGCGCCTTCATCTTGGCCCGCAGCTTGCCGACGTTGTCGTCAATGTTCGTAATCATGCCGTAGAACCTGGCCCGCTGGGGGTCGTTCAGGTGGGCGTACTTCGCCTCATACTCCGGTGGACAATCGAGCGGCTCGTGCGGGGCGTTGGTGGCGATGTGGGCGTAGAACGGCCCCTGCCCTTGTCGCGATTCGATCCAGGTCAGGGCCTGCTCAAAGAAGACATCGGTGCAATACTTCTGCGTCTTCACGAACGTCCCGTTATGCAGTACCGCCGGATGGAAGTACGAGTTCTTCGGAGCGTCACCGCAGCTTCCCGGATAGGTCTGGCCAATGCCGCCCGCTCCGTGGATGAACACCTCACTGAAGCCCCGGCGATCCGGCTGGTAGGGGGCCTCGTCACCGAGGTGCCATTTGCCAAAGATCCCCGTCGCGTACCCGGCTTGTTGGAGTAGCTGGGGGAACGTCGTGGCCGAGAGGGCCATCCGCTCGCGCTCGTTGATCGTATGCGTGACCCCCGAGCGGAACTCATGCCGCCCGGTCATCAGCGCACAACGGGTCGGGGCACAGGTCGGGCTGACATGGAAGTTCGTGAGCCGCACCGACTCCGCCGCGAGGGCGTCCAGGTTCGGCGTCTTGACCGACGGGTGGCCGTGACAGGCCAGATCGCCGTATCCCTGGTCATCGGTGATAATGAGGATGATGTTGGGCTGCTTCGCCGCTGTGTCGTCGCGGGGCGCTTCGATCGCCTTCAGTTCCGCCGTCAGAAACTCCGCACTCGGGATCTCTTTCCCATCCGCATACCGAATCAAGTACGGCTTGCCCGAGGTCGTGGACTTCGTGGCGGCAATGGTGATGAAGTCCCCGGCGGTCTGAATCTTCGAAGAGTTCGCGTCCCACTTTCCCTTCAGAAACTTCCCCGCCGTCTTGGCCTCGTACTCCTGACCGTTGCGAACGAACTTCGCCCCCTGGAGGTTCTCCACCCTCTGAATCAGCTGTTCGATCTTCTCCTTCTCGGAGAAGGTCTTGTCCTCCGCATGGAGGGGGAGCGTGAAGACCGCGAGCAGCCCGAAGACTGACACGACCATGAGATTGCGGAGTATGAGATTCATCGATCGATCCAAGTCAGGTGACGTAGGACGGCCTTACCAGGCCGTCCTCGACAGGCGTTCGAGTATGTTGGCGAGTCATACGAAATGGAAGCGACCCCCGACCCTCAATACCCCCGCTGCGCCCGTGCAACAGCGTGCGTTGGACATCAGTCCAACGTGCGGCGCGACGCTCAACAGCAGTACCGATACCGCCTGGTTCGGTCGCGTCACCCTGGCACGGGGGACTGACGTCCGCCCGCTCGCTGCCGATCTTGAAGACTACGCATTCGCCATCTCGCGGAGTACCCCGGCGAGAATCTCGCACCCTTCATCCACCTGCTCGGCCGTGATATTCATCGCGGGCAGCAGCCGGACCACGGTGTCGTGCGTGGCGTTGATGAGCAGCCCTTTCTCCATGCACTTGCCGACGGCGGGGGTCGCGGGGATGGCGAGTTCCAGGCCGATCATCATGTTGCAGATCCGCAGCTCGCGAATCAGCGGAAGTTCTTCTTTGAGCTTCGTGAAGTGCTGGCGGAAGCGCTCGGACATCTGGCGGCTGTGGGGGATGAGCCCCTCTTCCTCGATCGTCTGGATCGTGGCGAGACCAGCGGCCATGGCGATCGGGTTGCCGCCGAACGTACTGGCGTGCATGCCGGGGCGGAGGCTGGGGGCGATCTCGTCCTGGCAGATGATTGCGCCGCAGGCCACGCCCGAAGCGACCCCCTTGGCGAGCGTGATGATGTCGGGCCGGACGCCGAACGTCTGGTAGGCGAACCAGTTTCCGGTGCGGCCCATGCAGGTCTGCACCTCGTCGAAAATCAGCAGCAGACCGAACTCATCGCACAGCTTCCGCAGCCCTTCGAGGAACCCCGGTGCCGGGATGTTGACGCCGCCTTCGCCCTGGACCGGCTCGATCATGATCGCCGCTGTCTCCTCATCGATCAGAGCGCGGACCGCCTGCAAATCATTCCGCTGGCAGTACATGAACCCCGGCAGCATCGGGCCGATCCCCTCGTGGTACTTCGGCTGAGCTGTGGCCGTGACCGACCCGTACGTCCGCCCGTGGAACCCGTCGAGGAACGTGATGATCTTGTACTTGCCCGCCGGCGTGTGCAGCCGGGCCAGCTTGATCGCCCCCTCGTTGGCCTCGGTGCCGCTGTTGCAGAAGAACGCCTTGCCAAAGCTGCGCGTGCAGAGGGCCTCCGCGAACTCGCCCTGCGGCTCGGTGTACCAGGTGTTGGGCACGTGGATCAGCTCGGCGGCCTGCTTCTGAATCGCAGCGATGACCCGCTTCGGAGTGTAGCCCAGCATGTTGCAGCCCCAACCGGGGAACAAATCCAGGTAGCGTTTCCCCTCGGCGTCCCAGACATAGCTGCCGTCGCCTTTGACGAGGCAAACCGGATACCGGCGATAGTTGGGGACCACGTACTTGGAGAACAAGGCGATGGTCTGTTCGCTGGATCGGTGGGGCATCGGGACGGTGTCCTGGCGGAATTGAGAGGGCGAGACAGGGAGATGGTTCACCAGACCCGGCATCAGGAGGGCAGGTTCGGCGGTTCATCCGTGCTGACGGCGGCAGTCTACCAAACGGGACGCCTGCGGAAACAGCGGATCGGAACTGCGTCCGCCCGAACACGGGCGAACGGGGGAGGTGAGTACCCCCCGTGCTTACTCGCACCCCCGAATCACAGCGGCACGCCACCCCGGTGCAATACCCCCTAACATAGTCACCGCGATTAAACAGATCATTGAATTCAACACGCCACACGTCACGTTGGACTCACGTCCAACGCTCGCTGTCGCACAGTCAGTCAGGCTCTCTCAACGCTCCCCCGCGTTCTCACGAACGCAGGTACAGGGCATATTTTATTTCATCACGGCTTGACACTTGCGGGAGAGAGAGTAGTATGCTACAAACGTCAGCGAAGAATCGCAGCGATGCTGGAGGGCCTAATGACGACGATTCTCAATCCGTCCGCACTCCCCGCACAGGCACCCCCTGAGTCGCCGCTCACGTTTTTGACGGGCTTCCTGGTCTCGCTGGGCGTGTTTGTGTTCATGGCCTTACTCACTGGGGGGCTGAGCCAAGTTTGCTTCGGCGGAATCGCTCCGGGGATGGCCTGGTGGCAAGGGGCGGCAGTGTTTGTTGAACCTTCCGTCCGCAATCTGGGAGAGATTGCCGCAGGCGAAACCGTCACCGTGGAATTCCAACTGCGCAGCTTGCGGAGTGGTCCAGTGCGGATCGTGGGAGCGACACCCGATTGTTCGTGCGTGATCGTCGCAGGCTTGCCGCTGGATCTCGACGATCAAGGGCAGGGAAAGTTGTCCATCAACTTTCGCCCCCATGCCAACGAGGTCGGCCAAGACATCTCGCGGGTCATCCCGCTGCACTTAAACGTCGATTCGGTCGCCACAGTGTTGGTCATCCAAGCACGGGTCAAGTCAACCTCAACGGGAGAGCATCCATGAAGGCATATCTCGCAAGTGTGTGTCTGGGAGCTTCGATGTTCATGATGGCAATGATGGTACTGTCGATGCTCTCCACCTCCGGGTGCTGCGCAGGGAAAGGCTGCATTGGCACCGGTTGTCCTACGGTGGCTATCGATCCAAGGCTTTGTACGGGTTTATGGACAATTGCGCAATGCAGTGGAAACCTCGTATTAGCGCCAAATGCTCCGCCAACGACTTGTGGTTGCAGACAAAACTGGACCAAAGGAGGAGTGTTTGGAGCAACCGGTGATCCCGTGGCGTGTGTTTGTCGTTGAACGTGAGGTACAGTCTCGATGATTTCTTTTCCTTGATGATTGGAATTCCTGATGACAATTCGACAACTGATGCTCATTATGTTCTTCGTCATGCCAGCTTCTGTTTCGGCGGAACAGGTTGTGCCTGTGACTCAGGACATCGCAATTCTAAGCGATTCCTTAGAACATTTCGATCTACTAAGAGAGTTTTACACAAATTATTCAGCGGACGGAAGGATAGCGTACGATGAGATCGATCCGTCAGACATGACTCTTAAGGGTGTCATTGTGAATCAAGGTACACTAGCGATTCGAGGCGATGAGATGTACAGACTCTCCGGAACTGTATTCAGTCCAAAATCATTACTGATTGCGACTCCCGCTAGATTTCATCTGTTTGAGACATCCCTGACAAGCGAGAAAATGTTCTTGCGAGCGCATGGAGAAGCATTTCATCCCGATGGCTATCCAGAGGAATGGTTCTTTCGTCTCGGAGGATGGGAACCTGGGCACATTACTTTGGTTTTACGCAATCTCGATCCGAAGCGGGAAGCGAAGATTCTCAGTGTAGTGGTCAGTCGAGAGGAAAATGAAAACATCACTACCGTTGAGTCCTCTGCATTTCAAGGACGTCTGGTTGAACATTTGAGGATCACGTACCTCAGTGATCAGCATTGGGCATTTCGAGATTACCTACACTGGCTAGCGATCAAGGAGGCCAACAGATATCAGTGGAGACGTATGCACTGCGAGTATCAAGGTCAATCAAATGGCTTCCCGATCTTAAAGCAATTGGTCAGTGAAATCGGGTATTCGCCCTTCGGCAGCGCAGCTGTCGATCATCAGCAGGTCTATGATCCGGGTAAGGAGGTCGTGACCCAGAGGCGGACCTTGACTGTCGATCATTTCACCCCCGGCGCGCCCGACTTGTCGGTCTTCGATCCGGCTCCGATTTTGAAAGAGATCGGCGGGCTGAAGAAGCCGTCGAGACCCTGGTGGCAAGTCTTATTTCTGGCTTTCAACGCGATCTTTCTCATCTGGCTCGGCCTGTTTTTCTGGCGTCGGTCACGTCAGCATGAGCAACAGCCTCCCGTTCCCAATCCACCCCGCCCGGCACCTCCATAAGGAGGAGCTAAGCGATCATTGTTGCCTTTCGCTCCGCGAAAGAGCGTTCTTTCGCGGAGCGAAAGACGACAATCTATCATCCTCCCGGAAAGGCCCAATCATGTTGGACAAACTGCTCTTCCTCGCCTCGTTCGGCAACCGCTGCTACTGGGCGGGTGGTGTCTATCTCCTACTCGGCCTCGGGATGCTGCAGTCGCTCCCCGAAGTGTCAGCGGTCGCCCTGGCCGACCCGTGGAGCGCTCACGGAGCCCAATGTCCGAATGGCACGACTCAGTGCGGACCGAACTGCATTCCGGTCGATCAAGTCTGTTGTGAAGATTTCACATCCGGTTCCAGTACCGACTGCGCTTGCTGTCGCGAGGATGAGAGCACGCCGTCGACGGTCGGATGTGAGTGAGCAATGGACGAGCATCAAGCTGCCCCCGTGTTTTTCGCTGCGAGTCCCGTTCCGTTCGCCCGGACTTGGGGGTCCAGGCCACGAAGACACTCATCGTTTGGTAAGTCGTGATGTCATCCGTGCCCGCTGCCTGCTCGCCCGCACGCTCCCGAGCCGGAACCATGTTCCTGCTCGGCTCGCTGGCGATTTGCCTGTCGTGCATCGGTTATGTGATCTATTACAAGACCCTCGGCCTCGGGCGTCCACAACCCACGATCGCCTGCGATGAAGTCGAGGCTCCTCTCGGTGCCGTATCAGCGACCGCCGTGATCCCTTGGGAATTCGTGATCCGCAATCGCGGCCAACGCCCCTTGATCCTCTCCCGAGTCCAGCCCGGCTGTGGAGAGTGTGTCCAGGTGACCGAGTTCACCCAGACGCCGATTCCCCCTGGGCACACGGGTTTCGTGCGAGTTCGGCTGTTCGGCAACAGCATCTCGACCCCGCAAGTGAAGGGAGTGACCGTCGAGTCGAACGACCCGCGTCACCCCCGATTTACGTTGCGGCTCTCCGCTCGTCCGGTGGAATCGCCATGACAGGCAGTTCTAGGCGGCACTCGGCTTCGCATGGCAAGTGACGACGAATCCGGTACATTGCCTCTGACGCGGGGTGGCCCCCGTTGAGTCGCTATGGACTCTACCGGGGCGGCGGTAGCCAAAAGAGGTTTGATCGGTGGGACGTGTGGCGAGCCACCTCTTGTGGTGGCGCACACAGGTAGGCTCCCAAGCGAGCCAACCTGTGCTACCCGATGCGTAGTCGCACAGTCAGACAGGCTCCGTCCCTGCTGACCCGGTAGGGGCCGCGCACCTCGGAAGGGGCGTTCGGCTTGGGATCCCAGGAATCGAGCTGACTGAGTCCGCCGTATTGGTGGATGAAGATGCAGGACTTCGGCGGCCTGGAGTTCGGCTGAGTGTCGGCTTGGAGAAGTGACGGCAACCCGAGACCGAGACGACTCAATACAACCGCCCGCACGAGTGCGCGCCGAGTCAGGCACCTCGCCGGTAACTGGTCCGTCATTTTCAGGCCGGGGCGTTCCACAGGACCGCTTCTTCGGGGTTCTGGTTTCCACACGGACGACACAGATCCAAGTTATCCCAAGCCGTCACGGATGAGAAGAGCATCCCTCCGGAGAGAGCCATTGGGGTGCATGCGCCCATGGCCCCCTCTCACCCACAGTCGAGTGCCTTGTCAGGACTCAGAAGCGGGGTTGGAGTTCCGGATTTAGCCTGCATCGGAGCAGCCTAAAGGCTGACCCAACTCCCAAATCAAGCATTGACTGAGCTCTCGCGTCGACGGAGCACTGCACACCCGACAGCCAACTCACCCGGCGTCGGCCTCATCCAGAATCGTATGAATCACCGCTTCGGCCTTGAGTTCCTCTAACACCACTTTTCCGATGGCTTCCTTCTTATCCTTCACGATGCGGTCGTGGAGTTCCTTCTGGACTTCGTTGAAGGGGATCACGCGGGCCTCGTGGCGACCGGTGACCATCACGATAATGCAGGCAGTCTTGGTCGGGATCACTTCGCTGACTTCGTTCAGCGACAGGCTCAGCAGTGCCGCCTTCACGTCGGGATCGGCCAAGCTGTCGGGTTGGGTCCAATCCCAGTGTCCGCCCTTCGAGGCCAGGGCACTGTCCGACTTGTCATGCGCCGCGTCATCAAAGCTGATCGCCCCGCTGCGAATCTGCTTCAGCAGCTGCTGAGCGGCGGCTTCGGTCTCGTCCACGTCGCCGCCGTGAGCGTCATAGGCGACATCGATCTGCTGCCACTTGACCTCTTCGGACTCGGTGAAGGAGTCGACATCTTGTTCATAACGAGCCAGCATCTCTTCCCGAGAGGCGGTCGGCTCCACGCCAATCTTACCCCTCATGAACTGCCCGGCCAATTGGCGATCGGCGAACTGCTTACGCAGCGTGACCAACGACAGCCCCTGGGCTTGCAGTACCCCCTCCAGTTCGGTGGGTGAGCCGGTATGCGTGACCTTCATCAGGCGTTCGACTTCGCCCTCGAAAAACTTGTCCATCTGGGCTTCGACGGAGGTCAACTGCTCAGCCTTCATGCCCTGTTTGACGGAGTCGACCATCAGCGTCTGCTCGATCAGATTCGGGAGATCCTTCTTGATCATCCCCATCTGTGCTTTGCGAATCTGCGCGGGCTTCACCTGCTGCTTGGCCTGGGCCAGTTGAGAGGCGTAGCGGTCGAGGACTTCGTGAGCCAGGATCGGCTCGCCGTTCACGCTCGCGATGACATCGGTCATGCCCAGCGGCTGAGTTTCTTCGAAAGCGACTTGCTTCAGCGAGGCTTCCTGGGTCAGCTCGGATTGGCCTCTCTTGGTCGGCGAGGCCGGAGTGTTCCGGGCGACTTCCGAGGCCGGAACGCGTGGAGGCACCGGCCCGATGACGGGGCTGGCCACTTGATACGAACGCCCGTTGCACCCGGCTGCGAAGAGCAGGGCAAGAAGCGGGACGGTGATGGCAACGCGGCAAGAGTTCATCGATCGCATCCATGCGGATCGAGGGCGGGACTACAGAGGCTCTGACTTATAGACGCAATCGCGAAAACAGGGCAACACGTTTTGGAAAAAGCCCAGGGGTTGCAACCCCTGGGATTTACGGTTTCAAGCGGTGTAGGGTGGGACAAGCCGCTTTGGGCGCAGGCCCACCATCGCCTGCCAGACCACATCGCACATGGTGGGCCAGCGCTCCAAAGCCAGCTTGTCCCACCCTACGGCTTCAGCACACCCTTCAAGTGCGAGATCGCCTCTGGCCCGTTCATATCCATGATCGGCAGCAGTAGATACGCCACCCCCGGATCGACCAACCGCAGGTCGTTCCCGACCCGCCTCTGCAAGGCTCGGATCTGTTTTTCGTCCTTGTAGCCGAGCACCGCGAACCGGCCCTCCTCCATCCGGATGCCGGTAATGCCCCACGCAAACGCCATCAGTTGCAGCTCTTTCAACTCGACCAATTGCTCCGTTTCCGGCGGCAGCGGCCCGAACCGATCACGGATTTCTCCGGCAACTTCCGCCAGTTCCGCGCTCGTCGCGGCTGCGGAGAGGCGGCGGTAGACATCCACTTTCTGCCGACCGGGCGGGACGAAGCTGTTGGGCAGGAAGGCGGTGACGGCGAGGTCGACATCGACGTGCGGCAGCTCGCGCTCGGGCATCTGCTTCTGCCGGCGGACGGCGTTCTCCAGCAGATGGCAGTAGAGTTCGTACCCCACAGTCGAGATGTGTCCGCTCTGCTCGGTGCCGAGGATGTTTCCCGCTCCCCGGATTTCGAGGTCGCGCATGGCGATCTTGAACCCAGCTCCCAGTTCGCTGAACTCCTCGATCGCCTTCAATCGCCGCGCGGCCACGCTGGTCAGCGACTTCTTGTCGTCGAGGATCAGGTAACAGTACGCTCGGTTCTTGTGCCGACCGACGCGACCGCGGAGTTGGTGCAGGTCGGCCAGGCCGTACTTGTCGGCCTCGTTGATGAACATCGTGTTGGCGGTCGGGATGTCGAGTCCACTCTCGATGATCGTCGTCGCGATGAGTACGTCGGCCTGGGCTTTGACAAACGCATACATGTTCTGTTCGAGGTCGTGTTCCCCCATCTGGCCGTGGACGATGGCGATGCGGGCCTCGGGGACGATGTTCTGAATGCGGTCGGCCAGCGACTCAATGTCCATCACGCGCGTGTGGACGAAGTACACCTGCCCCCCGCGATTCAGCTCGCGCATCACCGCCTGCTTGATGAGCTGGTCATCCCAGCGCACGATCCGCGTCTCGATCGCC
>JAYTWO010000303.1:0-3848 GCA_043743415.1 Planctomycetota bacterium | reverse complement strand
ACGAGTGTGGGCCGTTTTGTTTCTGGGATCCGTGATCAGTCGGCCTTCGAGTTCCAGTAATTCTTGCGTGTACTCCGTCAAGCGTTGGGCGGCCTCTGCATGGGGCAGAGCCTTTTCCGGTTGATTGAGTTTGCGATAGGCTTGAGCCAGTTTGTGTTGGGCTTCCTTGTTAAAAGGTTGCCGGGCGATGACATACTCCAGGTCCGGAATGGCGGGCGTGGGCTGGCCTTGGTCGAGCCAGAGCATGCCTCGCAACATGCGAGCTTGCAGTTGGGTGGCCGGGGCATGGGCCAACAGCCAGTCGACGGTTTGGTGGGCAGTCTCCCAGTGACCCAGGAGTCGATCCACGTAAGCGTCCATGAGTTTCGTTTCGGGGCTAAGCGTTCCCGAGCTACGCAGGAGGTCCAATTCCTGGCGGGCGTCTTCCGCTCGGCCTTGATCGAGGAGTGCGCGGATGAGTTGCTCGCGCATGGGGCGTTGCTGGTCGACCGCCGGGGTACGTTTCAGAGCTTCGCGAAACGCCGCTTCTGCCTCGGGGGGACGCTTGCGGTCCAGAAAAACGGTGCCCATCACCTGCCACGCGATGGCATCGTTCGGAACAAGTTCCAGGAGTTCCCGGCACTCCTGGAGAGCTGTTTCCGTGTGGTCGGTTTCCAGATGGAGCCGAATCGACTGTCGCAGGACGTTGGGCAAATCCGGACCGGGAGTTCGGGCGGCTTTGAGCGCGAATTCGGCCAGTAAGAAGGCCCCGGACGACTTGGCGAATTCGGCTAACTCCGCCAAGTCCCTCGGTGGCAGTGAGGAGGGGTGTTGGATGTCTCCGAAACCGCCCAGCGCCTCATCCCACATTCCCTGCCGAGCGTGGAGTTGGCATCGTAAGAACTGGGCTTTGGGAAATTGTCCACCCGCTGCGGTGATGGCCTCTTCCAACAGTCGATCGGCGGCGATCAGATCATACTCGGACACGGTGAGGGCTGCTTCGTACAGGCGTTGCGGGCGCTGATGCCAATGCCACAGCCCGAACAGGCCCATGCCCAACAGAAGTACCAGCAGAATCAATTGCTTGGTACGCCAAGCCCACCGATGTGGTTGGGAGGTGGGAAGTGGGGAAGGCTGGGCCATGAGGGAGAACTCAATAATCCTGTCGTCAGTCCGTCGCCGCTGGGACTGTGGGTGGGTGGCCAGTCCCTTCTACGATCTGATGTCTCTGACGGGTCTGCAAGTCCGGGAAAACTTCTATGTGACCATCCGGCCAGCGGACTCGGGCCTCAATGCTCAATGCCTCGTGTTCCGTCAGTCCGAACAGCAGACGCGGGTCGAAGTACGAGGCGTATCCTCCACCGCCCCGCACGAAGCGGGTCAGTGTTCTCGGTCCTGCGGTCACTTCCACGCTCGCTCCGACTGCGTTGATGTCATGGTTGGTCCCACGCAGTGCCAAGGAGATCCAGTTCTGGGGAGTCAGGCGGTTTCGCAGAATCACCACCGGCTCGTCCAACTGAGACACCACCAAATCAGGAGCCCCGTCGTTGTTCAGATCTCCGACCGCTGCGCCCCGCGCATTGTGACTGAAACTGAACCAGGGGCCCGCCTTGTCGGTGACATCCTCAAATCTCAGGCCGCTCTGGTTGCGGTAGATGAAGGAGGGCTGGCGAAAGGGGGATTGTCGGTTGTGATACACCACATGCCCGTTCACGATAAACAAATCCAGCCAGCCATCCGAATCGAAGTCGCAGAACCCCGTGGCCCATCCGACATACGGACGGCACTTGCCCGCCAGCCCGGCGGCGAAGGTGGTGTGGCTGAACAAGCCCTCGCCGTCATTGTGGTACAGGGAGTTCTCCTCCAGCTCGTAGTTCGTGACAAACAGATCGCCCCGACCGTCTCCGTCGTAATCACCGTAATCCAGCCCCATGCTCCCCTCGGCGGTGCCGTATTCGTTTCCGGCGGCCCCGGAGAGAATCGCCTGCTCACGAAACTGATTGTTCCCTAGTCCCATGTACAGCGAGTTGCGGATCACGTCGTTGGCGGAATAGAAATCGATCTGGCCATCGCTGTTGAAGTCGCCCGCCACGACGCCCAATTCCTTCCCCTCGGCCAGCAAGCCCGCTCGCTGAGAAATATCCTCAAACCGTCCGGTCTGTCGGTTGATAAAGAGGCGATCCGGGGTGCCGGAGAAGTCGCCGGGCATGCAGACATCGCGGCGACCACTGTGGGGGTCTGTGCAATTCTCGTCGGGATTCGGCTTCCAATTCAGATAGGTCGCGACATACAGATCCGGCCAGCCATCGTGATTGATGTCAGCGAAGGTGGCTGCCGTACTCCAGTCGTCAAAGGCCAGCCCGGCGGACTCGGTGACATCGGTGAATGTTTGACCCCGGTCGTTCCGGAAGAGACGGGAGCGACCGAAGCACGAGATCCACAGGTCTTGATAGCCATCCCGGTTGAAATCCCCCACAGTGCAGCCGTGTGAGTAATCGATGGGGATGTCGAGACCGACTTTGCGTGTTACGTCGGTGAACTTCCAATCGCCCTCGTTTCGAAACAGTCCCGGTGCCTGCCCACTGAACTCACTGGAACGGGAGATCTTGCCACCGCCGAGACATACGATATCGATGTCACCATCATTGTCAAAATCAAAGAGACCGACCCCGCCACCAAACATTTCCGGCATCGTCAACTGCTCGGAATCCCGCCCGGTGGAGTACGTGAAGTGGACCCCGGTGCGTGGCGTGATGTCTTCAAACCAGTCGTCAGTGCGTGGAGCACGAGCCAGAACTGGCGGAGTGTCCCAAGCCCCACTCGGAGGGCTGGCGGGACTCTTGATGCCTGTCGTCAAGGATGCGGGTGACGGGGGGGCCGGGGTGGAGGGCATAGAGGGCTGAGAGTTCTCCTCGCTACGGCGGCAACCCGTCATCAGGAACATCAGGAATCCCAGACAGCACACTCGCCAGTCGAGCCGCCAGAGAGCGAGTATCACGGGGTGAGGAAACATTGCGGGATCATTGGCCATAACGCCCCTGTGTGGTGATGACGGGAGGGGATCGCGGGAGGCGCATAGCTGCGTGGCCGAACACAAACCCGAGGAGAATCACTGGACGACGATGAGAAGTCGCTCAGAAATCCCGACACTCCGCGATGAAGCCGACAAAGTCGCCGGACTCTCCGAGTCCGGTGGTTTAGCGCCCGCCAGGCGGGAAACACACTCACCGAGAAACCGAGTTCTCCGATCAGCGAGTCATCCGAATGCTCGCGCGGCGGGGACATCGCTCCCACGGGATTCGGAGAATCCGACGACGTTTGGCCACCTGTGGGATCCGGTCTCGAAAACCCGGTTGGGCTCAGTGCGGAGTGTCGAAATCCCTCCCTGCGTTCACGCACTCGTGAGTCGTTGTCAGCCCGGCCCTCGAGACCATCTCCAGTAGGACTCAATCGATCATGTCCACATCATAGGTGTTGCCTTTACCCGGCTTAATGGTTGCTGTCAAACCGCTCTTTGTCGCATCCAGGTACTTCTTCGGAATGTCCTTGCGTGGCTCTGCCTTCGGAATTTTCCCCCCCGCTGCCGCAGTCATCGTCATGGGAGGCGTCACGGGAGTGATCGAAACGGAGAACTCGACGCTCGACCCCTGCGGGATAGAGTACGCTCCATCCTTGAATTCGGTGCCGAAAGCCCCCATTTCAGTGTTCTCAAAACTGATCAGAGCATCCGTGACGGGTGTCCCCTTGTACGTGACCTTGCCAGTGATCACTGCGTCCAGGGCCAGCGCGTACTATTCCGTGATCCCCAGCACTGTTTCGAGCAGGAACGCATCGTTCCAGGCGCAGCTGCGGCGTTTCATGACGGTGCT
>JAYTWO010000302.1:0-3548 GCA_043743415.1 Planctomycetota bacterium | reverse complement strand
GATTTGCAGAACGTAAGACGGACTTCCAGTCCGTCTTTTACAGGACGGACTGGAAGTCCGTCCTACGGCGAAAATCGGAACTTATTTCGGGACTGTTCCTTAGCCCCGATGCCGGACTCTTCATTCTGCGCTTCGCGAACGATCACAGGCGAACCCTCCCGACGGTTTCGTTCTCCGGGTCTCTTGGTCAGAATCTCCCGATCAGCCGGAACGCGCTAGCGTCCGGTTTCAACCGTGGGCTAGCGCCCTGCGGCTGATCACTGGTAATCCCTCTCATGCCACTCGCCTCAGCGAGGCTGGCGTCGGAGACGGGAGAGCCTCCCGCTGACCCTCGCCGAGCCCCTCACTTTCGGAAACCGCATGTCCCTGTTTCGACCCGACATCGACCGCATTGACGGCTACATCCCCGGCGAACAGCCGCAGGAGACGGGCTGGGTCAAACTCAACACCAACGAGAACCCCTACCCGCCGTCGCCGCGTGTGGCTGAGGCGGTCGCCACGGCGGCGAAACGGTTACAGGTGTACCCCGACCCGATGGGCACCTCGTTCCGAAAGGCGGCTGCGGAACTGTTTGGCCTGGACCCGGATTGGATTCTGCCGGGGAATGGCAGCGACGAGGTACTCACGATCCTGGTGCGGACGTTCGTGGATGCGGGCCAGTTGATCGCCTATCCGTATCCGAGTTATATCCTGTACGAGACGCTGGCCGATTTGCAGGGGGCCAGTCACCAGCGGTTGCCGCTGCGGCCCGACTGGAGTTGGAACCTGGAGGCGGCCGCTCCGGTCATCCGCCGGGCCAAGATGGTCTTCACGCCGAACCCGAACTCGCCGTCCGGGAATCGCTGGACGGATGAGACGCTCCAGCAACTCGTTCCGACGCAGGGAGTGCTAGTCCTCGACGAAGCCTATGGCGACTTCGCCGACCAGCCACACCGCATGGAGCTGCTTCAGTCCCCGATCGGCAAGCAGTTGATCGTGACCCGCACATTCAGCAAGAGCTACAGCCTGGCCGGGCTGCGGTTCGGGTTCGCGGTGGCCCACCCCGACTTGATTGCTGGCATGCGGAAGGTCAAAGACAGCTACAATTGCGACGCCCTCTCGCTGGCCGCAGCTGAGGCGGCGCTGCGGGACCAGGACTGGATGCTGGCGAATCGAGCGAAGATCATCGCCACGCGAACTCGCATGACGGCGGCTTTGCGCGTTCTGGGGTTTGAGGCCATCGAGAGCCAGGCGAATTTCGTGTGGATCACGCACCCGACCGGCAGGCACCAGACGCTCTACGACCAACTCAAGGCCCGCAATATCCTCGTGCGGTTCATGAAGTTCCCGGGGTTGAGTCGCACTGGGGAGTCCGGGGCTGGCCAAGTCTGGGACGGGCTGCGAATTACTGTCGGGACCAATTCGCAGGTCGACACGCTGCTGGCGGCACTGACGGAAATCACGAGCGAGCTTCGCTGAACAACACTCAAACGCCCTGGGGTTGCCCCCCCAGGGCTTTAGACACACACACTCTCTCTCGAAAGCAACACCACATGCCACCACGCACTGCCTCGATTCAGCGGAAAACCGCCGAGACTGACATCTCGCTCTCGATCAACCTCGACGGTTCCGGCCAGGCCGACATCGAGACCGGGGTCGGGTTCTTTGACCACATGCTGACGCTACTGGCCAAGCATGGGTTGTTCGACCTGACCGTCAAGGCCCAGGGCGACCTGCATGTCGACCACCACCACACGGTCGAGGACACCGGCATCTGCCTGGGGCGGGCGATTCTCCAGGCAGTCGGCGACAAGGTCGGAATCTCGCGGTACGGCTGCTTCTCGCTGCCGATGGAGGACACGCTGGTCACGTCGGCGCTGGACCTCAGCGGGCGGGCGTGGTTCATCGACAAGTTCGAGTTCCCCACCGAGAAGATCGGCGAGTTCGACACCCAACTGGTCGAGGTGTTCTGGCAAGCGGTGGCGGCGAATGCCCTGATGAACCTGCACGTGGTTCTGCACCACGGACGCAACAGCCACCACATCTCCGAGGCGATCTTCAAGGGCACCGCCCGCGCCCTGCGCATGGCCGTGACGGTCGACCCGCGCCAGACCGGGGTGCCGTCGTCGAAGGGGACGCTGAGCGAGTAGAGACGTAGTAGAATTCGTAAGAATTCTTCTCGCTGGAGGAGATGTCGAACACGGCCTGCAGAATTCTTACGAATTCTGCTACGCCGACTCTGTTGAACCTGCCGCTGAATCTCTGTACCATGCGGCACTTCCTCCACTCGTCGGGCACCAGGCTCGACACGGAGCAGTTGGTCGATTGAGGTGCAAGTCGTGTCCACAAGAACGTTTATGGCGAAGAAGGAATTGGTCAAGCCCACGTGGTTTGTGATCGATGCCGAAGGCGAAATCGTTGGCCATCTCGCCACCAAAATCGCGACCATCCTGATGGGCAAGCACAAGCCGGAGTTCACTCCGCATGTGGTGACCGGCGATTGCATCATCATCCTGAACGTCGGCAAGGTGCGATTCAGCGGCAAGATTACCGCCAGCGCAGAGCTGCCGTACCTGACGAAGAAGATGAGCCAGAAGGAATACGACTACTACACCGGCTACCCCGGTGGTCGTCGAGTCGTCACCGCCGAGCAGATGATCAAGCGGAATCCAGGCTACGTGCTGCGGGAAGCCGTTCGCCGCATGCTGCCCAAGAACAAGCTGGCGTCGATCATGCTCACCAACCTGCGGCTGTTTCCGGGTTCGACCCACACGCACCAAGCTCAGCAGCCGCAAGAACTCCCCGCCTGGCTCCAGGGCTAATTCGATTGGCTGGCTAATTTAGCCAGCTTCAGGGGGCCTTCCCCCTTTCAAGACACCTCACGCACACTTTCGGAACGTGGTTTATGTCGACTGACGCACCGCAAATGGAAATGCCAGAACTGAACATCGGCGGCGTTGCTGACGAGCCGAGTCTGGAAGCTGCCCCCGTCGCACGAGTCGCTCCGACGATTCGCGGCAAGGTCGACCGCTTTGGCGTCTGTTGGGGAACTGGTCGCCGGAAGACAGCGGTCGCCCGCGTCCGTCTCAAGGACGGCACTGGCAAGATCACCGTCAACGGTCGGGAAATGACCGAGTATTTCCCGCTGATCACCGATCAACATGCGGTGCTGGCTGTGCTGAAGGCCACCAGCATGCAGGACAAGGTCGAGATCATCATCCAGGTGGAAGGTGGCGGATCGACCGGCCAGAGCGGAGCCTGCAAGCTCGGCATCGCCCGCGCCCTCCAGGCCAAGAACGTCGAACTCCACCCCATCCTCACCGAAGGCAAGTACCTCACCCGTGACGATCGTAAGGTCGAACGCAAGAAGTACGGCCACAAGAAAGCCCGCCGCAGCTTCCAATTCTCGAAGCGATAATTGCTTCTGGAGCATGAGTCATCGAAAGCCCAGTGGTTGCCACCACTGGGCTTTTCCTTTGGATGGTGGTCGTTTCTGGAGCACTCACCGATGGACCGGTTCATCATTCACGGCGGAATCCCACTCTGCGGCACCGTCCGTGTCAGTGGGT
>JAYTWO010000301.1:0-3349 GCA_043743415.1 Planctomycetota bacterium | reverse complement strand
GCCGAACAATCCCGTCCGCGTCGATCGTTACCTCTGCGGCCCCGGTCAGCCGCTGCTGTTCATCATCGGCCCCTGCGTCATTGAGAACGAGGAGCTGATTCGTCATGTCAGCGGCGAACTCGCCGAACTGGCTGCGAGCGACAACCTGCAGATCGTCTTCAAGGCCAGCTTCGACAAGGCCAACCGCACGAGCATCGACAGCTTCCGCGGTCCCGGTCTGGAGAAGGGGCTGGAGATTCTGGCCCGCGCCGCGGAGAAGACCGGCTTCCCAGTCACAACAGATGTCCACACTCCCGACCAGGCCGTTCCCGTGGCTCAGGTTTGCCGCATCCTGCAAATCCCGGCCTTCCTGGCCCGACAGACCGACCTCGTCAATGCGGTGGCTGAGGCCGCTGTCCTCGGCAAGTGCGTCGTCAACATCAAGAAGCCGCAGTTCGTGGCCCCCGAAGATATGAAACACGCCGTCCGCAAGTGCGAAGAGACCGGCTGCGCGGATGTGATTCTGACCGAACGTGGGACGATGTTCGGGTATGGCCGACTGGTCAACGACATGCAGTCGATCCCGATCATGCACGCGCTGGGCACCCCCGTCTGCTTCGACGCCACGCACAGCGTCCAACGCCCCGGAGGCAGCACCACCGGCGGCAACCGCGAGATGGTGCCCTGGCTGGCGCGGGCGGCGGTGGCATGCGGAGCGGACGCGGTGTTTGTGGAGACGCACCCCGACCCGGACAAGGCTCTGAGCGATGGGCCGAATCAGGTGCGGCTGGCCGACCTGCCGAAGCTGGTCCGGCAGTTGGTGGAATTGCGGAAGCTGGTGAATGGGTTTTGAGTGATCGGACGACTCAGCCCCAACACACGCTGAGCCGATCACTCGTCCGGCGGTTCGGTGGCGACTTCGTGCCACTTCATCGCCTGGTTCATCGGCTCAATTCGCAGCACGACGATGCCGTCCTGAAAGATACGGACAGTGCCGGTCGACTCCGAGACGGCAATCGCGATCGCCTTGGTCGCCTTCGAGATCCCAGCTGCGGCCCAGTGGCGGGCTCCGAGCCCCTTCGAGAGTGTAATGTCCTCGGCGGGGGCATCCAGGATGCGACCGGCGGCGATCACGACCCCCTCGGCGGAGATCACAAAGGCTCCGTCGATCTGGGCGAGTTCCTTCATGCTCTCGCGCACGCGGGCGTTGGTGATCATTCGCTCTTTGGCGGCGTAACCTCGGAACGGGTCGTGGACTCCCTCGTGGGACATGTCGATCACCTTGCGGTGCTGGCCGACCACAAACAGAGTGCCGACCTTGTGCCCCTCGCGCCCCTCGCGCCCGATCTCAACCGCCAAGTCCACCACGCGACGCAGCGTCTCCAACGGCACCTGCGTCTCCAGACGCTGCAAGTCTCGCGTCGTCAATCGGGCCAGCCGCTCCGACAAACTCACCACGCTGATCGTATCAATATGCTCGCGATCGAAAGCTGTGTACACGACCACCACTTGGTCCCCGGTCGACACCAGATTATCCGCGATTGCTTCGAGCAGAGCCTGGCTGACCTGCACCTGCCGGGTCAGCGGCTCTTGCATCAGAGGCACCAGCGTGACCTTGTCATCCAGGCACGCCTGCTGCACATCCGGTTTGTGCGAGGCCACAATCAACCGACTGTCGCCCAGAATCTCCTTCACCGCCTTGAGGTCGTATGGAATATCCGCCAGCATGAGCACCGCCGACGCTCGCGATTTCTCCACGAGTGACACCGCAGCTGTCAGCAGTCCAACCAGAGTGGGGGGTAGAGGTGTCCGCGCCATGTCTCCGGGGGCCAATCCAGTCAAGAGTGTCCGCTGCGCTGCGCCAAGTCCAAGCGATGCCGAAGTGTAGGCAGTGTGCGTGTTGCGTCAATTCGGTTGAGGAAAATGGGGCGTCCGGTCAGCGACCAATCGCGATGCGAAGTCCGGAAACCGACTGGTGCGTCTGTGTGGCAGTGAGAGAGGAGGCGTTGATTTCCCCTCGTTCCCAGTCTCCGTTGGCACCGCTTGTGGGGCGGGGCTCGGCAGCCTACGGGAGGCGCTGAGTCAATCACCGCAATCAGTCGGATGAACCGGAAACAACTGGAGCCGCGATAGGGCTTAGAACTGAATCGAAATCTGGGTGCCTTCCGCTGCCTGGATTTCCAGGACATCCTGACCGATACGAAACAGAATGACGACCTCTTTCGGCTTTCCAAACGTCAGTTCCCCAAACAAGGGGGGCTTCACATCGACCAGTCCGCCACCGATCAAAGTATTCATTACAACGTTCGTCATATTCACGCTGCGTGTCCCGTCCTCCGTCTGATAGATGGCGGAGACCGCCTCAAGGGAGGTCTTTCCAAGCCTCTGTCCGTTCAACTTTAATTCCTGGGGCGTGGCGGCTCTCAGGTAAATGGAGGAATTCTCCGCCAGTTGGCTGCGAACGCCCAGCCCCTGGACCGTCATATCGAGGTACACGGATTTCGTCACGGACCGCCCATCCAGGGAACTGAGCGTTTTCTGATTTGGCTCGAAGGGAATCTTCTGAGTGAGGGCATTCAGCAACTGAGCGGCGACATCCTGCGTTTGTGCTCCAGCCGTACCAAAGCGCCCATCCTGTTTCCAGATCGCGCTGGTGACCACGAGGCTCGCATTTCCCGCAACGGGTTTCACGGCGGGTGGATTGCCTGCGTCACCCGCGAGCCCGATTCGATCAAGTTCTGTCTGCAACCGTTTGGCATCGGCAATACGTCCCGCACGAGTTTCGGCTTTAATCTTTTTCTCGTATGCCACCCCCAACTTGTCTCGGGCTTGCTCGATCGTCTTGGCATACTTTTGCCCGAAGGACTTCATCAATGTCGACTCGGGCAGTTCGGTCGAGTTCTTGAAACGAGCCTGCTCACTTTTCAAAGCGGTGGTCAGATCCAGATTCCCCTCGCGGGTGGCGTCCTTGATCTTTCGATCAAATGCCGCGTCGACGAGAGCCCGCTGTTTCTGCTCGGTCTCGCGAAAGAGAGTCTTGGCCTTCGCCAAGTCGTCGTCCTCAGCCTGGACCCCTGAGGATCCGCAGCACAGCAGCAACAGGACACACGCGATGAGTCGCATCGGGACACCTCGGGAAGAGGAGACAAACAATTCACGAGAAATCCTATTCCACTCGGTGTCGATACACAATACTGGCTTGAGTACCTGCGGAGTGCGAGACGCACTCTGTAGACTTGGCACCGGGTGCTACTGGCGAGGGCTTTGGACCGCCAGTGCTGGACGTGTGGACCAGAGGTAAAGGTTGAGTTCAGGGCAGCTGCGAGCGGAATCACTGGCGGCCCAAAGCAACCGCCAGTGCCACCCCGCC
>JAYTWO010000300.1:0-9448 GCA_043743415.1 Planctomycetota bacterium | reverse complement strand
GGCGGGGGCGGGGGCGGGGGCGGGGGCGGGGGTGCCCGGAGTGCCGACTCGTGGTGCCGTCGGTGTCCCGCCAGCCGGTCGTCCGCCACCGCCGAACACCGAGCCTTCACCTGCGGGCAGGTAGTGATGCCGCAGGCGAGCCTCGTAGCTGTCGGCTCGTTCGCCGAGGGTCTCGCGGTCCGCGTCGGTGAGTTCCGGGAGCGGAATCCGGATCGGGCGCGACTTCAGATCCTCCAGCATCCGCTTCATCTCATCGCGGGTGAGCGGAATCGGGCGAGCGGTCGGCACGATGTCCTCCGCAGGCAGCAGGGAACCGCATGACACGGCGATTAAAGCGGCGGCCAACGTACGTTTGAGCATGGGGATTCACTTTCACTGGAGGAGGTGGGACATGCGGAACAGCAGTCGAACGGACGCCCACGTCTGTTCCGCCCGGACCTGGGGGTCCAGGCTACGGTGCCTTACTGCGGGAAGATCGTCACCACCGGCGAAGTGCCGACGATGTAGGCCACTTGCGATTCCGAGACCTGGCCGTTGGACTTGAATCTTCGCTTCACCGGGATGTGCAGGTTCGATCCATCTGTGGTTTCTTCCCGGATCAGGATCTCGTACGACACCAGCTTCCGGCCGTTGTTCCAGTCGGTGTCGCCCACGATGATCTCGGGCTGGAGATCAACCGGCTTCTGGCCATCGACCCACGCCTGCATCGATTTTTCCAATGCGGCATGGGCGACATCAGAGTCCAGCGCAAAGCTCGGCGTGCCCCGTTGACAGCCGGACAAGGCTACCACGATCCAAGAGAGCAGACCGACACCCAGTGCCGTGCGACGAGAGAACATTGTTCGGGTTCCAAACCAGAGGAGAGGCGGTTGGAGTCCAGGCTTTCGCCCGCTCCGGAGCAGGCGAAAGCCTGGACTCCCACACAGAGCCGTGTCGCAGACCTAGAACTCGCCCAGCACCTCGCCTCCGTTGACGCTGCCCAAACTTCGCCATGTCGCCAAGTGAATACTGTCCGTAATGAATCGCACCGATCCATCGCACAACAGCGTGTGAATGCCTCCGACATGCTGGCTGTTGGCGGTCGTCGCAATGCGTCCCGGCGGGAACATGCACGACCGACCGTTGGGTGGCAGCACATGGTTGTACTGATTCGTCGAGTGATACTGTTGCAGCCACGGCCCCCCGACATTCGAGTACCCCTGCATCGTCAGATCGGTCCCCACGACGGCATTGCACTGCTGCATCGCCTCATCCGGGGTCGTGGGGTAGGTTCCCGGTCGCAACGTATCGGTCCGCGGAGTGGCGATCCCATTCGAGCCATCTCCGGTCAGCTTCTCGGACATGGCCGCCGTGTTGGTCAGTCCGTCGGTGATGTGGGCAAACTTGATGCGTTGCTCGTGAAAGATGATCCCGTTCGATTGGGGCTGCCCCGCCGATCCCGAGTTGTACATCACGATGCCGGAACCCGCGTTCCAGTAATAGTTATTCCGTCCGCCGACCGCAGCGGGCAGCGGGTCCGGGTCGGACGGGCAGCGGAAGACCTGCAATTCGACCATGCGGGCGGCTGTGTTGTTGGCGTGGTTATAGGGGACATTGAAGTCGACCAACTGATACACCTGAGTCTGCTCCAGGTAGGGCAGCAAACGGGCGTGGGCCGAGATCGGCGTCGAGGTGCCGTTCACGTCGGCGATGGGAATGCACCCAAAGGCTTCGTGGTAATTGTGGATAGCCAGTCCCATCTGCTTGAGGTTGTTCTTGCAACTCGATCGGCGGGCCGCCTCGCGAGCCTGCTGCACGGCGGGCAGCAAGAGGGCAATGAGTACCGCGATGATCGCGATGACGACGAGCAGCTCGATGAGCGTGAATCCGCGTCGGCGGAGGGAGACAGACATGGGTATTCCTTGACGCCGAATTGGCGCAGTTGAGGATGAAGTCGAAGAGTTCCGGCCCGGAAAAATGAACGGGGCGGTGCGCTGGGGGCAGAACGAGAACCAACTGCCAAGACGAGTCCGATCAAGTCGCCGGACTCACCGAGTCCGGTGGTTCGACTCTCGCAATCCGGAGTGATGTCTCACAGCGGACACCCCCGCGCCCGATGCGGAGAATCCGGCGACTGGAGACATCCCGCCTGTCAGTGTTGATAGAGAACAACAGGCCAAAGACGACAGGCTGGAAGCCTATCCCACGGAATGATGCAATCTGCAGCGACAGCTAAACGCTACACGGGGGACGAAAGACACCCAAAACGACCTCATACCGCAACGTCGAATTCACCGAGGCCGGGAATTCGGAGGCGGACCGGACCGATTTCAAACTGGTCGGTCGGTCCAGCATCGCATCCGCAGGAACACTCCACACCACCCCGCGTTCGGGGGCAGGAGAAGGAGCCGCTGGCTGGCAACTGGCCCCGGTACACTGGCAGGGAGCGGGCATCGGAGCCGCAGGTCGGTCGGATTGTCCGAGGTGGAGAACCTCCGCAGAGGGGTTGCCAACCTGAGATTCCGCAGGTTTCCAGCCCTTCGGCAAGCCCCCACACTGCGCGGCGAAAACCCCGGAATGGATTGTCAGAACCCATAGAAACACCGCCCCCGACACCGCAATGCGGCGGACGAAATTCATCGTCGGGCGAGGCTGGGGATTCAACGGGAACTCCGAACGGAGCGGTCTGACATCCATTTGATCGTACCGGCAGAGAACCGGTCGTCAACAGGATTTTCGGTAGTAGGCCAGATTTCCGCAAAACTTGTGCCGCCGCGGCAAGAGTCAGCCGTCACCGTCACCGGGCTTGTCCCGGTGGTTCCCTCGATTGTGCGCTACTCGTATCGCACAAGCGCGGGAACCACCCCGGCAAGCGGGGTGCGTTTTGCCGGACTCGTTACTCCAGAATTGCCATCACCAGCCCGCTGCGGATCTTGGGGTCGAACCAGGTCGACTTGGGCGGCATGAACTTGTTCTGCTCACACACAGCACAGAACTGGTCCATGGTGACTGGAGCCAGCGAGATCGCCAAATCGTACTCCCCGGCATCGACGCGGCTCTTGAGATACGCGGCGTCCTTGTTCCCGCCGACGTAGTTGATCCGCTTGTCGCGACCGTCCGGCATGCCGAGGATCTCGTCGATAATCAGCCTTTGCACAATGTCGGAGTCGATCGACTCAGCGGCATCGTTGGCGTTGAACACCCCTGGCTTGGGAGTGGCCACGCTCCACTGACCACCACAGTATAACCCCAGCGTGTTCACCGCTGCCGGTCGGTACGGAGCCACCGGCCCCAGTGGCTGAATGTCGAACTTCTGGCTCAGCTTGGCCAAGAACTCGTCCCGGCTCAGCCCGTTCAAGGGGAGCAACCGGTTGTACGGCTCCAACCCCAACCGGCACGTCGGGAAGAACACCGTCAGGAATTCCTCGTACCCCAGCGAGGCGGCTGCGGCGCTGCGGTGGTTGCCGTCGGCGACATAGGCAGCCGGTTCAGCGGCCATGAGGGCGGTGAACTTCGCAATCTCTTCCGGGTGGTTGACGAGCCAGACGCGGTGAATGTTGCCCGCTTCGTCGGTCGCTTCGTAGTCGCAGGGACGAGCAGCTGCGGCGGCTTCGAGGGCTTTCAGCAATTGCCCGGAGTCATCGCGGACGGCGAGGTTGACGGTGCCGATGTACGCCTTGATGCGGCGGATCAGGCGGGCCCGGCCTTCGGCCTTCTCCTGGCGAATCCCCTCGTTACGGATGATGCACCCTTCCGGGGTACTGGGAGTGCGAATCTCGGCTGTCTTGCCATACCCGCCCAGGCCCATCTGCGGAGCCTGCGGTCGCTTGGGCGAGACGATCTGGTAGACCCACAGAATGCCGGGGGCCTCTCGCATCAGCCCGCTCGATCGCAGCCACTGCCACTGCTCAGCCGCGTGGTCGAGAGCCTGTGGGGCGTCCTCGGCGTAGATGTCTGCTTTGGTCGCCACATGGCAATGCGGCATCTTCACCCGCAGCACATTCTCGGGCCGGGCTTGCAGCATGTCCCAGATTTCGACATCGCTCTGGAACTCATCGTAGTTCGGAGACGATGTCCGCTGAGCGGCATCCGAGCTGACGGGGACGAGGGCACGACGGACGGGGCGGATGGTGACCATGCGGGGAGCTTGCGAAGGATGGAGGATGGAGGATGGAAAGCCCACCGGTTGCAACCGGTGGGCTTGTTGACTGACGGCTACTCCGCGCGTCGATCAAACCGCAGCGGAGCGTCCGCGCGCGGGTTACTGACCCTCAGTGAGACTTTTCCGTCGAGGAGATCGGTGAGCAGGTCGCCGCACACATCGGCTCGCCAGCCGGCCAGCAACCGAGGCTGGGGGCCACGTCGGCCATCAAGGACGTGCCAGCGGATCAGTTCGTCGATGTCCGACATCGTCCCCACCAGCGACATCGAGAGGTTCATGTCCATGCACCGATTCGCCAGTGCCAGGCTGAGCAGCTTCGACAGCACATCGTCGATCGAGCCATTCGACCGACTCGAGGTGGATTGCGGCATTTGATCGGTAGGGAGCGACAGGGCCTCGCGGATGACCTCGATAATTTCTTCTGCCACCGACTGGTAGTCCCGCCGCTGCATCCCTCGGGTGAGGTTCATGTCATGGACCGACTTCGGCTGGCGTTTGACGAGTTCCAGCAGCATGTCGTCCCGGAACATCACGCGGGCCGGGCGGTCGTGCCGTTCCGCGGTGCGCTCGCGCCATTCGTGAAGAGCGCGGGCCACGGCCTGCTCTTCGGCGGAGAACTTCTGCACCCCGCTGAGTTTCCGCCACCCTTCGCGGTCCTGCTCCTGCTGCACGGTGTCGATGAGTCGCTCAAACTCCGAGTAAGCCCAGTCGAGCCGTCCGAGCTTATCGAGCGACTGTTCCTGCCGCCGCCAGATCTCCAGCAGGTGATCCACATCCTCGACCGCATACTCAAGCTGCTTCGCGGCCAGCGGACGGCGCTCCCAGTCAGAGCGGGTCTCGTGGCTGCCCACGGTCTTGCCCACGACCTTGGCCACGATATTTTTGTAAGCCAGCGGATAGCCTCGGCTGAGCAGACCCTCGGCCACCTGCACATCAATCAGGCGGCGCGGCATGGCTCTGGCGAACCGCTGGCAGAAGCGGATCTCCTCGCGACCACCGTGGACGATGATCGTCGTCTCATCGTCCGCCATCAAATCCCACCACGGACTCAAATCCGGAACCGCCAGTGGGTCGACCAGATACGCCCCCGTTGGCGTGGCCAACTGCATCAGGCACAGCTTGGGCTTGTAATAGCTCTCGGAGACGAACTCCGTGTCAAAGGCCACAATCCCCGCGCCTGCGATCTCGTCGCACAACTCGTCAAATCGCTTCTGGGTGCCGATGAGGTCGGCGGGCGGGGGCGTCGAACGCGAACGGGACCGGTCCATCCCTGGGAATTCCTGTACGGTGTGTCGGACCGTCGTCTCGGAGGCAGCACTGCAACGGCAGGGAGTAGGATAACGCTTGCCCGAGGGATTGACACGCGCACGGAATGAGAGTGGAGAGGGCCATCCCAGTTTAGCTGCGACGCGAAGGCTTTGCGCAGCGGAGTATGTCTTGCTCACTCACATCGTGAGTGCCTCAGAAAAGTCGGCAGTCACCCGCTTCTGCGCCCACTTCTCCCTTCCTGCCAGGGCTTCCGAGGTGCGAAACCCAGTGAATAACCAGAGATCGTGTCTCTTCAGGCCCGAAGGGTCGGTCGTTCTCATCGCCAGGGCTGAAGGCCCCGGCCCCCCCGGCCCCGACGAGATCTAAAGGCCCAACGGGCTGACCATTCGTGTACTCACGTCACAAATTTGCGTACGTTGCGCAAATTTCCGAGCGTCCGAAGACTTCTGTACCCCGAAGGGGTTATCTATCACAGCCCAGGGTCGCGACGCAGGAGCGCACCCTGGGAAACGTGGTCTGGGGAACTCAACCCTGAAGGGGTTGTACACCCGCGTGACCGATGTAGAACCCCTTCAGGGTTCGTCCTCCGAGAGCGACTTGACCCAGGGTGCGCGACCGGTGGTCGCGACCCTGGGCTGTGATGTTCCACCCCTTCAGGGTGCAGAGGCCGTCTCGGCGAAGAGTGTTTTCTGGCTCACTGCTGACTGCTTCCCCTTCGGTTGCGGCTGTGCCGCGCTGGGTACTCACCGAGAGACCGACGCCAGCGAATGGCCGGGCCTTCCGCCCTGGCTGGGAGAACGGATGGCCTTTCAGGCCGGAAGAGTGGGAAATCCCTGGGTATGACACCTTGGAAGCCCTCCACCCTACGACCCCGCCACTCCCGGCGTCAGCGCGGGTTCCTCCTCCTCGTCATCGCCCCGAGGCGGAATCTTGGCCCCGTCGTGAACTCGTCCCAGCGACGCATCCGCTGCGGACAAGATCCACCATCGCAGGCCGACGGCAGCGATCCCGTACAGCAGCACGACGCCCCCCAGTCCCCAGAATCGCGGCCAACGCAGGTCGGTGGCAGCCATGGTGGGAAACTGCTGCTCCAGAAACATCACCCAGTTCGCGGGGGTCAGCAGCGTCAATTGCCGCAGGTCTGGGGCCTCCACTTGAACCAGATCAAGCGTGTAATTCACCAACGGCCCCGACATCGTGACCAGCACCAGAACGCTCAGCAGGGTCATGATGGCCCGCATCTGCGAACGAGCCCACATGCCAATCGCCAGCCCCATCCACATCACGAGTGGCAGCACCGTGAACACGCTGCCCAAAGACAGGATCAAGTACCGGAGATCGTTTCGGAATCCGTGGAACCAGTGCTGAAACAGAAAGATCGTGCTGAACGGCACCATCAACGTCCAGAACAGTCGCCGCACGCCGCTGAGCTTGCTCGACAAAATGTCGCGGCCGGAAATCGGCGAGACCAGCAACACATCAAGTGTCTGCCGCGAACGCTCCGTCGAGACGACACTGGCCGAATGCACCGTCGTCAACAGCAATGCAATGACCCACATGAGATAGAGCAACACGGACATCACCGATTGCGTCTGCACCATGTTCACGTTCACCATCTGCGAGAGGCACAGAATCGGTAGCTCGATCACCACCAGAATCCGAAACAGGTAGCGAAACGTCCCCAGCGAGCGCTTGGCCGTCTCGCGCCAACTGATGGGGTCATGGTCCGGATACGGATCGCCGTCCTGGACCAACACCACCCCGCCGGTGACACGGTTCATCTCGTTAAAGAACTGGTCGACCGCCTTGAACAGAGACAGTAGAAAGTTCTTCGGCGGGATGAACGCCCGGTCGTAGAGAAATACACACGAGAACAGGTACGCCCCGAACGTGAGTGGAGCAAGCAAACTGCTAGTGGCCACCAACGTGGCGAGATTGGATGCCAGAGAATGATATGTCCCGATCGACAGAGCATTAAAAGCCGGTCCTAGAAAAACACTCGTCCCCAGCAGGCAGATGTACGTCGCCACGTACGCCTCGACTGTCGTGCGGCAGTACGTCGAACACATGATCGATACCGTTCCCACATAGACCGTCAGCATTATCAGAAACATCAGACTGAAATAGAGCTGAGTCGTCTGCACCCCGCCGAAACTATACGCCGTGGCCATCAGTGGAAAGGACAACACCACAAACGCCAGCATCGGGATCACCCGGCTGAGCAGCTTCTGGAGCACGATCATCCCGCGCGGAATCGTCGTCAGCAGCAGCAGCGACAGGCTCTCCCGTTCCTTCTCCCCCGCAAACGCTCCGGCACAAGTCGCGGGCAACACCAGCAGAATCGCCCCCAACTGCAGGCGGAACATCTGGTTGAACATCTCCTGCCCCTGCCCCAGCTGGGCCACGCCGCCCGTCGCTCCGCGTCCGTAGATGATGAACAGACCCGCCGAGAACAATACCGCTGTGTACAGGAACCGCACGACGTACGTCCGTTTGCGAGCCGCCTGTTCGGTCAACTCTTTGGCCAGGAGCGGCATGCCGAGATGTCGACGAAGTGCGGCGAACATGGAGTCCTCGGTGGGGAAAGAGAAATCTGTGAGCAGCCCGGTTGACACCGGTTCGCTCACAGTTCAATGGCATTAGGCGAGCGGCATGAGAGGAATTACCAGTCATCAGCCGCAGGGCGCTCGCCCACGGTTGAAACCGGACGCTAGCGCGTTCCGGCTGATCGGTAGATTCTCATCGACCGCTCGCCTTACAGGGATACGCCAAACCCTCTCCGCGTGTGGGAAGGAAATCGCTTTACCCGAGCTTCGTCAGTGCCGTCTTCACCGCCTTCAGGCACTGCTCGATGTCCGAGATCGGATTCTCCGGGTGCTCTTCGTATTCCAGCGACACTCCGTACTGGTAGTTCAGCTTCTTGAGAGCCTTCAAGCAGCCGACCACATCGAGTTCCCCTTCGCCGAGGATCGTGAAAATCTTGCCTTCCTTCTTCAGCTGAGCGGCCCGACCCGGCGTCAAATCTTTCATCAGCTTCTCCATTTCGGCGGCGTCCTTGATCGAGCGGACATCCTTGAAGTGGACGCCGAAGACGCGGCTGCCGAGTTGCTCGATGACCTCGACGATGTTCTCATCGCTACGAAGGTAGTGCCCGGTGTCGACGCAGCCGCCAATCTTGGGGTGCCGGTCCTTGACCCACTTCAGCGTGTCGCCGACCTTGTCGTAGCGATGTCCGGGTCCGTGGTTGTGGATGCCGATGGCGATGTCGTACTCGGCGACGAGTTTGTCGAGCAGGTCGAACGTGGCCTTGTCCTGCTTCGGGTCGGCACTGATGGAGAGCAGGCCCATGGCCTTGGCGAAGTCGAAGATCTCGCGGGCCTTGGTCTCGTTCTCATCGAACCCGACCACGCCATAGGCAATCATCTGCACACCCGCATCGCCGAGTTGCTTCTTGTAGCCCGCGATCGTGGCGGGGAGCGTGGCCACCGGGATGTGCTTGCTGAACGACTCCCAATACTTGAGGCCGAACTTGACGGTGTGTTCCAGTGCTTTGGCCGTATCGAAGTCCCGCAGCGTGTAGCTCTGCAGACCCATCTTGAAGCCGCCCCAGTCATCGGCAGCGAGAAGCGACGAGGTCTGGCCAGCGACCGCCAGAGCGGCCCCTCCGGCGACTGCGGATTGCAGGAATGTACGACGTGAGACAGCGGACATGGGAGGACTCCAGGATCGGTGCAAGACAGCGGGGAAATACGGGCTTGCACTCTACTCCGCGAGGAGTGGGGCGGAAAGGGAGGCGAGTGCCGTAGGAATGCAGGGTGTGTGCATCAAAAAAAGTAGGCAGCAATTCCATGCGGCGCGTCATGATTCAAGGGTGAGCCGCAGATGAACACAGATGAAGAGGCTCAACAACGCGAGGGCGTCGCCCCGATCCAGCTGTGTTCCGCTTTGATCGGTGTTCATTCGCCTTGATCTGCGTTCATCTGCGTTCATCTGCGGCTCACCCACTCCTGGTTCTCTCCCTGTCCAGTCTCGGCCAGC
>JAYTWO010000299.1:0-16661 GCA_043743415.1 Planctomycetota bacterium | reverse complement strand
CGCCTCGGTGGCGCACCCTGGGTACCGAGGCCCGCCGCCCCGCACCCTGAAGGGGTGCTCCACGGACCCCCGCTCTTGGACCACCCCTTCAGGGTGGAGGGCCTGTAAGCTGTCAACCCAGGGTGCGCTCCCGCTGGTCGCGACCCTGGGCTGTGGTGGGTCACCCCTTCAGGGAAAAGAGGATGCGCGTTGAACTCTCATTGAGTGTGCAGCGAGGCATTTGCCCAGGCTGGCGGCCACTTCATCGAACCCTCGCCGGTTCTTAAGCCGAACTCAGGTTGAGAGGGAGTTTGTACTTTACGTTGTTATCGGGGGCATTGGCTCATGTCTGAAATGACAACTGAGGAGCGTCTCGAATCGTCCGCGCAATAAAGAGGGCAGCCGATGCCGGAAATACCGACAGAATTGGTACTGGTTCCAATGCCTTCCTGGAGAGATTCAGGCAGGAATCCACAAGACTCACCCCGCGACGCGCCGATTGAACTAGCAGGGAACCCCGAAATCAAGGAGAGTCCGCGCTCGAAGGGATGCCTGAACGGAAATCACCCTCCTCAAGATGCCACCCATTCGCCCAGCCACAGGCGATCCAGTCAGCTGGGTTGCTGCGAGATAGTCAGATCAGGGAAGATCCTCTCATCATGTCCGAGCAGACGCTGCCCTCATACGGTCTGGAGACCGTAACGCCCATCCGTCGGGCGATCTCGAAAGAGACCGCCAATCAATGGACGCATGGGGCGGGGTTCATCGCTGGGATCTTTGCAGCGACCGCCTTGATGGCCAAGGTGATCTGGACCAGGGACCTCCCGACCATCATCGGCTGCGCGATTTATGCCGCGTCGCTCGTCGCCCTGTACGCCGCCTCTACGCTTTCCCACAGCTTCGAGTGCCCTGATCGGCGGCGTTTCTACCGCATGCTCGACCAGGTGTGCATCTTTCTGTTTGTGGTCGGAAACTTTACTCCCTTCGTGCTGGTTCACATGCGTAACGGCCTCGGCTGGGCGCTACTGGCGATTATGTGGACGGGAGCCCTGACCGGCTGCTACTTCCGCATTCGGGCTCGTGAGAAAACGATCTCCCCATGGTTCTTTGTGCCGCTGGCGTGGCTCCCGGTGATGACGATGGGGTACGTTCTGGTGGCCAGCAGCTGGTTTGGCTTGTCGATCGTGCTGGCGGGTGGTCTGTCGTACACCGGAGGGCTGTGGTTTCTGATGAATGACCACAAGCACCCGTACTACCACGCCGTGTGGCACCTGTCGACGATCACCGGAGCCGCCCTGCACTTTCTCTTTACATTCTGGTACGTCGCGTTGCCAACGGTTTAGCCGCAATTAGCCGCGCGCGAAGTCTTCGAAGCGGAGTGCTCTCCCGCTCACGAAGCCACCCCGCTCACGATGCCACATAGTGCCCGCTCTTGCCGCCCGACTTTTCGAGCAACCGAATCCCGGTGATCTGCATCGCCCGATCGACCGATTTGCACATATCGTACACGGTGAGGGCCGCAATGCTGACGGCCATCAACGCTTCCATCTCGACACCGGTCCGGCCCTGAACCGTGACGGTCGCCTCGATCCGCAATTGCTGATCGTCCAGGAACTCAAAGTCCACCGTCGCCCCGTCCAAGCCCAGGGAATGGCACAGCGGGATCAGTTCGGCGGTCCGTTTGGTGGCCATAATCCCCGCCAGACGAGCCACCTCCAGCACATCTCCCTTGGCCAACTGGCGGTCACGAATCAGGGCCAGCGTCTCGGGTTGCATTCGCACCAATCCCTCCGCCTTGGCCCGCCGCGAAGTGACAGTCTTGCCGCCCACATCCACCATGCGGCTGGCTCCGGAATCGTCAAAGTGCGTGAGATCGGGCATGGCAGAAGCTTTCGAAGAGAGTGTGGGAGTCCAGCCTTTAGGCTGCCTCTTCCTTGCAAGTGACGACGTGACGAGGAGCAGCCTAAAGCCTGGACTCCCACACTGCGAGCCAGGCAGTCGTAAAGTATCCGCACCGTTTTCGCCCGACACACTGGTCGTTCTGCCGATTTCGCCGGTTCCTCCACTCATCAGCCACGGCCCATACCCGCAGGCGTTGCCAAAACCGGAGAGCCTGTCACAATGGGCCGTCGATTCCCGCGGGCGAGGCTCACGGGACACGCTGGGGGTGTTCGCGCACCACCGATTCATGTTGCCTTTCGCTCCGCCAATGAGCGTCCTTTTGCGGAGCAAAAGGCGACACTCAAGGGACCATCCTGAACATGTCTGTTGATCACGTAGAACCTGCCGTTGATGGGGCCGTACCGGGGATCGATCCGAGCGAGCTGCAAGAGTGGTTCCAGTCGCTGGAGGACGTGATCCATCGTTACGGTCCGGAGCGGGTCCAACAGCTGTTGGTGAATTTGCAGGAGCGGGCCTATCACAAGGGGGTCATGATTCCCTTTGTGGCGACCACCCCGTACATCAACACGATCGGGCTGGAAGATCAGCCGCGCTACCCCGGCAATCTGGAGATCGAGCGGAAGATCAAGAGCTACATCCGCTGGAACGCCATGGCGATGGTCCTGCGGGCGAACAAGAAGACGACCTGGGACGCGGATGAAAACCGTGCCATGGAAGGCGGCGTGGGCGGGCACATCTCGACCTATGCCTCGTCGGCCACGCTGTATGAAGTCGCCTACAACCACTTCTTCCGGGGCCGCACTGCCGACCACACCGGCGACATGGTCTATTTTCAGGGGCACGCCTCGCCGGGGATGTACGCGCGCGCGTTCCTCGAAGGCCGACTCGATGAGGCAAAACTCGAACACTTCCGCCAGGAAAGCGTACGCGGTGAGGGGCTGTCTTCTTACCCACATCCCTGGTTGATGGAGGACTTCTGGCAGTTCCCGACCGTGTCGATGGGACTGGGGCCGATCTGCTCGATCTATCATGCCCGGTTCCTGCGCTACCTGCACCATCGCGGCATCCTCGATACCAGCAAGTCGCGGGTCTACTGCTTCGTCGGCGACGGCGAAGTCGACGAGCCAGAAACCCTCGGTGCGATCACCCTCGCCAGCCGCGAGAAGCTCGACAACCTCGTGTGGGTCGTCAACTGCAACCTGCAGCGGCTCGACGGTCCGGTGCGAGGCAACGGCAAGATCATCCAGGAGCTCGAAGGGGCCTTCCGCGGCGCAGGCTGGAACTGCATCAAGACGATCTGGGGCAATGACTGGGATTCGATCCTCGCCAAGGACACCGAAGGCAAGCTCGTCAAACGCATGGGCGAGATCGTCGACGGCCAGTACCAGAACTACATCTCCGCCGATGGGGCCTACATCCGCGACCACTTCTTCAACACCCCCGAACTCCAGGCGATGGTCGACCACCTCAGCGATGAGCAGCTGAAGAAGCTGCGGCGCGGCGGTCACGATCCCGAGAAGGTCTACGCGGCATTCAAGGCCGCGACCGACTTTAAGGGCGGACCGACCGTCATCCTGGCCAAGACCATCAAGGGCTACGGCCTCGGCTCCGAGGCCGAGGGCAAGATGATTGCCCACAATGCCAAGAAGCTGCACGACAACTCCGTGCGGCACGTCCGCGACCGGTTCAGCATTCCGGTCTCGGATGAAGAGATCGACAGCATTCCCTACTACAAGCCAGCCGACGATAGCCCGGAACTCGCTTACATGCGGGCTCGTCGCGATCAGTTGGGCGGTGCGGTGCCTTCGAGGAAGCCGACCGAAGAGAAGCTCGCCATCCCGGCCCTGGATGACAAGGCGTTCGCGCGACAAATCAAAGGGACGGAAGGCGGCACCAGCTCGACGACCCAGGCGTTCGGCGGCATCATGCAGAGCTTGATGCGGGACAAGGCGATCGGCAAGCGCGTCGTCCCGATCATCCCCGATGAAGCCCGCACGTTCGGCTTCGAAGGGATGTTCAACGCGGTCGGCATCTACTCCAGCAAGGGGCAGATGTACGAGCCGGTCGACAAGATCGCTGCCGACGGCTCGCCGAACCTGAATTACTATCGCGAATCGATCGATGGCCAGATCCTCGAAGAGGGGATCAACGAGGCCGGGGCGATGGGTTCGTTCGTCGCCGCCGGGACGGCGTACGCCAACCTGGGCGTGCAGATGATTCCGTTCTACACCTATTACTCGATGTTCGGATTCCAGCGAGTCGGTGATCTCATTTGGCTCGCAGCTGACTCCCGCTGCAAGGGGTTCCTGATGGGAGCCACCAGCGGTCGCACGACCCTCAACGGGGAAGGTCTCCAGCACGAAGACGGTCACAGCCAGTTGATGGCCAGCACCGTGCCGAACCTCATCGCCTACGACCCGACGTATGCGTACGAACTCGCGGTCATCATTCAGGATGGTCTGCGTCGGATGTACGTCGATAACGAGAGCGTGTTCTACTACCTCTCGATCTACAACGAAACATACCAGATGCCCGCGATGCCGGTCGGCGTTGAAGAGGGCATTCTCAAGGGGATCTACCGGTTGTCCCGCGTGGATTCGGCATTAGAGCAGAAGATCCGGCCCCAGCTGTTCGGCTCGGGCACCGCGCTGCCGAGCGTGCTGCGGGCGCAGAAGATCCTCAAGGATAAGTACGGCCTGGGCAGCGATGTGTGGAGCGTGACCAGCTTCAACGAGCTGAGCCGCGACGCGATGGCCGCCGACCGCTGGAACCGCCTGCACCCGGCCGAAACGCCGAAGCAGGGCTACCTCGAATGCGTGCTGGCCAGTGAGCAGGGTCCGTTCATCTCGGCCAGCGAAAACGTCCGCGCCGTCGCCGACCAGATCCGCCAGTGGGTTCCCGGCGAGTACACCGTCCTGGGCACCGACGGCTTCGGCAGAAGCGACACGAGACAAGCCCTGCGTCGCCACTTCGAAATCGACGCCGAATGCACCGCCTACGCCGCGCTGCTGGCCCTCTCGAAGCAGGGAGCATTCGACAAGGCCCAGCTGCCTCAAGCCCTGAAGGACCTCGGCATCAACCCAGAGAAGGTGGATCCGCGCACGGCGTGAGCTAGGAATTTGGAGAGTTTTGGCAGCCAGTCACAAGAGGACCGATCGTGGAGCACAATCAGATTGGGGCAGTGTTGCTACCATCACGGATCGCGAGTCCCGACCACCCAGGACACATGTTTGTCCGATTTCTCCATCCGAATGGAGAAATCGCCAACCGTGGATTTCGATTCAGTCCAGACGATCTGCCTGTAGAATTCCGTCCCGCAATTCGACTCCGCGACTTTCTGTTCGTAAACCGAGTGCCCGGTTATGTGGTGGACGATTCGGTTTTCGCAATGAAGTGCCAAGCATTCAGTCAATATGTCATCTCTCGCGATTGGGCAATCAATCGTTTCGAAGTCGTTGAGCAGCTCAAACCGACAGAGATGACTCGCCACGGCTGGTACTCATTCAATCCGCATTCTTTTCCAGATTGCCATAACTGTGTCTCATGGGCAGTCGATACAATCAACTGTGTGGTAGATGAAGCAGTTTTGACCTGCCCGCGACAAGGAAGAGTCAAGGAAATGAAGAACATTCTTGAGGCATCAGCCTGAATCGTGGAGGCTTCGAACGCATCATGAAGACCATTGTTGCTTTCCGAACGGATGCGAAGGGACTCTACCTCGACCTCGCCGATCAGCCATATGCGATTGGGATCAATCGTGAGACGAAGGATATTCTCCTAGACGAGGGGGACGGGGATGACCGTTACAACGGAGCCGTGATTTTTGTCAAATCAAATCCACGCTTTGAGGTTCAGTTACGGGCCGGTGCATTGGAAATCTGGCTGGAATACGGGCAGGAGAGAACTCGCCACTTTATCGGCTCGACGCCCGCTTACAGGAAAGCCGCTTACTGGAAAGCCGCTTACTGGATCAAACAGGTCAACCAGCAGTTGGGAAGTTCGAAGCCGCTCACTCCAAGACGAATTCGCGATGTTAGCCATTTCGAATACCGTCGCTCACAGAAATGCGGAACACCCCCCAAGCGAGTGCTCAATGGTCACCGATTCTCCATTGTCCGCAAGCGGTCAGTTGAGCTGTTGACTCAATTGGTCAACAAGTAAGGCTGATGTCGAACTCGACTCGGCAGGGTGGCCCAGACGCTGCCTTGAGCGTCTGGGTTGCAGAGCAACAAGTGGCGACGGGGGGGCACTGTTGGCGGGGATCCGATCTCCCAAAGGAGGGGTGGTTTTGGGTGGCACTGGCGGTCGCTTGGGGCCGCCAGTGATTTCGCTCCCAGCTGCCCGGAATTCGAACTCCCCTCACGTCCACAAGTCCAGCACTGGCGAGTCAAAGCCCTCGCCAGATGGGGATGAAAATGTCTGTTGCTCTGGAACCGGCTACGATGCCGGTATCAGTTCAGTTCCGCAGCACAGTTCCTGGAGCAACAGTTCAGATAGGTCAGGCTGTGCCTGATCGTTCTTAGGACCTGCGACCATTCTTTGGCTGGCGAAGAGTCAGGGACAGCCTGACCTACTCGGGATGTGCGTCGAACGGGTACACTTCTCACATGCCGAACTACCGACGAGCTTTTGTTCCCGGGGGTGTTTTTCTTCACCCTCGTCACCGACCAACGTCGGCCATTGTTCCAATCGGCTGCGGCGAGGGCTCTACTCGGGAAGTGCATCCGGGATTGCCAAAGTCGCTGGCCGATGATCAGACAATCAACGCCTTTGCTCTCCCTGGCGGTCAGGTGTTTATCACTTATTCGCTCGATTCCAAGTTCCAGACCGAAGGGCAACTGGCCGGGGTTCTGGGTCACGAGGTTGGGCACGTCGTCAACCGCCACAGCGCCCAGCGGGTCGCCAAGATGGAGCTGACTCAGGGGCGGGCCGGAGCTGCGGGAGTCGCGGGCGGCGATCGCAGCAGTGCCCAGATTGCGGCGATGGTCGGCAACCTCATCAACATGAAATACGGTCGGTCTGACGAACTGGAAGCCGACAAGTGGGGCGTCAAGCTGAGCGTGCTGGCCGGATACGATCCGCGTGCGATGCTCGGTGTGATGGAGATCCTCGATCAGGCCGGCGGCGGCAAACAGCCCGAAATCCTGAGCACTCACCCCAAGCCCGCGAACCGCAAAGAGTACATCGAAGAAGTGATCCAAGAAGTGTTCCCCCAAGGCGTTCCCGAGGGACTCCATGAGTAGCGGGAGAGCGATCAGCGATCAGCGGTCAGCGGTCAGCCGTTTCGCTCCAGCGCCAGCGTCGTGGGTGCGGACGCGTGAGAACGATTTATCGCCCCCGTCTGACCCCAACGGGGTCACGTCTCGTCGCCCAGGGTTGATCGCGCAGCGATCTACCCTGGGTGATCCTGCGCTCAACCACCGGCGAATGGCTGTGACCCCTCCGGGATCGAATCCGTGGGGCCTCTGGGTCGTGCGAGCTGGCCTGATCTCGTTGCTGCTGGTCGTCATTGGTATCGCGTTCGTTCAGGCCGACGACACTCGTGCATCGGCCACGCCCTCCACCATCACCCGCCTCGTGGCCGACCTGGCCAGTGACTCGCGAGCCGTCCGCACTCAAGCGGAGGCCGACCTGATCGCATATGGCCCGTCGGTCATCGACCTCCTTCCGGCGACCTCTGCCACGGACCCGGCAGTGCGAGACAGCCTCGACCGCATCGTCCGCGCGATCGAGCAGGCCGAGTCCGCCGCAGCCCTCCAGCCCAGGACCGTCCTCTGGGCGAATCCGCCCACCCTCTCCCAGGCCATCCAGCAACTCGCCACCTCCACTGGGAACTCCCTCCCGGCACCATCCCCCCTCGACACCCAACCGACCGAGCCCTACCCGACCCAGCCGCTCACCTTCTGGGAGGCGATCGACTGGATCGAACGCCACACTCCCCTGCGGTACGACGCGGGCCAACTCCAACCCGCGACCTTACCCGTGATCGCTCCGGCCCCTTCGAGCCGCTCCGGCCCGTTTCGCATTCAACGGCTCGACAGCTCGCTGCGGACCACTCCCGGCGGAGCGCGGCTGCTGGGGATTAAGCTGCGGACCACCTGCGAGCCGCGATTACGACCGCTGTTTCTGATGGCCGGTGTCGACGACTGGACGGTCACACACGAGGGCGTCGCTGGCAGTCCGTTCACCCCGCACGCCCGTCGCGAGATTCCCAGCGGCCAGAGCGGCGCGATCGATGTCGCGTTTGACTTCACCGTTCCCGAGTCGATCACTGACACCACGAACTGGTCGCTCAAAGGTCACGTCGATCTGACGCTGGCCGCTCGCTCCACGATCGTGACGTTCAGCGACCTGACGGCCAAGCTCCCGCTGACCCGTCGCCGGGGTCAGGCGAGTTTGTCGCTGCTCTCGATCAAGCCGAGCGAGGGCGGCCTGTCGGTGCGCGTCGCTTCGGCCTTCCCCGAGATGAGCGGGCTGTTCGAGTCCTACCGGGCCTCGCTGCTGGCCCCGGAACTCGCGCTCGAATCGTCGACGGGAACTCGCCACACGTCGACGAACATCACCCAAGTGCAAGAAGACCCGGACGGCATCGTGATCGAGACTCGCTTCGAAGCCGCTACATCCCCCGGAGCCAGACTCCACGCCCTGGTCCCCACCGCAATCTCGACGCAGAAGATTCGCTTCGAGTTCGAAGACATCACGCTCCGGGAGACCGCGAACTAGAGCCCGGTCAAGCCTAGTTTTGGGGGTTGTGCCTCGCCCTCCCGAGGGAAGCGGACCCCACAATTAAGCCTTGACGGGGCACTGGTCTTTCTCATGAAACGTCCCCCCGTTACGGGAACGTGATCGTCAGCGGGGTCAAGCTGATCGTCAGATTCGCACCGTTGCCGGTGGTGGTGTCGACGTTGTCGGCCAGTGTCGGGCCAATGGTGCTGTGGATGGTCGTGGTTCCGAATTTGGCGACGAGAGGGGCGGGGGTGTTTTGGATGACGATGGGAGTGCTGGCCGACGTGTTGAGGATCGTCGTGCCGATCGTCAAAGCTCCACTCACGGTGTCGAGCAAGATGCCGTTCGTGGGGCTGTTGTCCGAGCGGACGGTCCCCAGCGTCATCGACAGGGCCAGCGGATCGAGGTTCAGGGCTGGGCCATTCGTGGTCGTGATCGTGCCTGTTGCGGTGGCCAGCGCGAAGGTCGTGCCGCCGCCCTTCGTGTCGACCAGAACCCCCGTCCCGGTGTCGTTAAAGACATTCAATGAGGCGATCAGCAAGCTGCCGGTGGGGTCGAGCAGCCGCAGGCCGTCTCCTTTGACTTGAGTGGTGTCGGTCGAGCTGCCGATAGTCAGCAGGGTCGTGGAAACCTGCTGGATTCCGGGGGTGGTCAGGTTGCTGTCGAACGTCACCGTGTCGGCCACGAACCCCCCGGTGGCGGCGGTCGTGATGGTCCCATTGGTCAAGCCCACGATTCGGAGCGTCCCGGTCCCGGCGGTGCCATCGAGATTCACGCCAGCCCCAGCTGTCGAGGCCAGCGTGAACGTTCCCAGCGTGAGGTTCATGGCCCCGGTGGAAGCGGCTCCGAGTGCGGCATCGAAGGCATTCCCGGTCGACTTCACGACGATCGTTCCGGACTGCGTGTAGGTCAGCGCCCCGGCCCCAGCCACATTCAGGTCCACTCCGTGCTGTCCCGCCGCATCGACCGTCAGGTTGTTCACGGTCACGAGGCGAGCCGTGGCACCGGTCGTCACCTCCAGGCCGTTCGTCGTGGCCGAAAGCACTTTCAAATCGGTCACTGTGGCCGCACTGTTATTCAGAAATACCCCTCGTCCGGCCCCCGACGAGACATGCACGTTAGTCAGCGTTGAGGCGGTGGCTCCGGTCACGCTGACCGCATCGCCCGCCGGGTTGGTGATGACGCTGTTGTCGACGGTGAAGCCGGTGACAGCCGCTGCGGTCAGGCCGCCGGTGACATCGAACCCGGAGAACCGCGAGGTGTTGGCCATCGCCACGTTGCCGGTGATTGTGGGGAGGGCGGTCAGGTCGGTGCTGGCCCCAGAGAACGGTAACTGTTGGTCGCCGAATTGAGTGGCGACGGTCTGCACCGGGCCGTTCGACAGCACCCGCGAACCGGGGACCAGCGTCACGTTCTCGGCATAGTTGCCGCCGAAGGGAGTGTAGATGACGCTCGTCCCGGCAGCTCCATCCGCGAGAGCATTCGTGAACGTGCCATAGGGGTTCTCAAACGTCCCCGTCCCCGCGAATCCATTGGCCACATGAATGAACCCGAGGGGCACACCTCCGGCATCGGTGGCGATCACGCCGTCGTCCTGGGTGATGACCACGTTCTGGAGACGACGAATCGGATCACTCAGCCGGTCTGACAGATCGCGAGTGGCGTTGACCCCCTCGCCCCGGAAGTGTTTGTGGTCCATGCTCGCCGGAGAGGCCGGATGGCTCAGGAACCGATGGGCATACCGTATCGTGACGCCGACATTCCACGTCCGCCCGAACAGCTTGTCCTCCTGCACCGAATAGTCGACCCACACGTTGCGGTTGAATTCGGTTTCGATGCGGGCCTTCCAGCCGGTCGTGTTCTGGGTTCCGTGGCCGTTGAAGTAGTAGCCGCCGCCGAGGACGCGGGTGCGTGTGTTGAACACCTCCGGGAGGTTCACACCGGCCTCGGCATCGACCCCGGTCATCGCCACTTCGGCCCGATTGACGATCAGATTGTTCCCTTGAAACAGACTCGGCAGAGGGCCTCGCAAATCAAACGCATCAGGCAGGTATACATTCGCACGGGCATCCACGAACTGCCCCAGCGTCTCGACCCCCAGCCCCAACTGCTGCAACTGGTTCCCGAGCGGAGTCTGCGTGCCGTCCCAGAACACATACCCGCCAAAGATCCGGTTCCAATCGAGGTCATACCGGCGGTAAGCCAGCGTCGCATTGCCCCCCAGCTTGGCGTCGTCTCGGACCAGAAAGTGCAGGTCGGCAAAGAAATTGTCGAACTCGGCATCGCCCCGGATCGGGATCATCCATTCCAGATCGGTGTACCCATTCTGGAATCCGACCCCATCACCGAAGCGATACCCGCCGCCGAACTGCTGGATGTAAGGCGTCTGGCCATCGGCGGTCCAAGCCGTCGGGAGTTCGTCCGACTGACCGCGAAAAACGGCATCCGGCGAGGTCGCCCAAAGTGCTGATTCCTGCCGATCGACCGAAACATCCTGAGCCAGACACCCAGATCGCCCCGCGATCAGGCACCCCAGCAGTGCGGCAACTTTGAGCAGTGATATCCGCAAGGTGTTGGCATTTCGTCAGATGCGGCAGTTTCAGGCCATGCCGCCAATGAGAGAGGAAACCGCGCATGTCAAGATGTATCGACTTTTCCGGTTGTCACAGTTGAAGGATTCTGGCGGACTGAAATGCCGACTTCCGTGTCCAGTCTTGGTGATTGAGAGGGCGGTACTCCTGCCGTGCTGTCGTGACCCGTCAGCATCGTTCCCGGCTGCGGCCCAGCCCGAACTTCGTTCTCTCGCCTGTTGAATCCCTCCCACGAACCCGGTAAAACCAGCTTCCCCGGGCGGGGTCGGCAATGCCAGTCTGTCCGCGCCTCGGGTTCGAGTCCCTCGGCAGTCGCAACCTCATGGCTATGCACGAGATCAGTTTGATTGGTCTGGCCGTCATGGGCCAGAATCTGGTCTCGAATCCAACCGCATGACTTTGCCCCCGTTCACGTGTCTGGAGTGGTTGTCGCCACGGCGAAGAATAAGTTCCCGTAACGGGAACTATCTATTGACTTGAGAGAGGGGACTTCCGATACAATCATGCGTGTGATCTCACGAAAGGTGTTGGCAGTCTTCTGTCAGAGCGAACCAAATGCCACGGATGAGGTGCTGGCATGGTATGCGGAAGCCAGGCACGCCGAATGGAAATCTCCTTCAGCAGTGAAGGCCAAATACGGCAAAGCCAGTATCCTCAAGGATGGGCGAGTGGTGTTCAACATCTGTGGGAACAAGTATCGCTTGGTCGTGTGGATCAACTACGAGTTTCTCACGATCTACATTCGATTCTTGGGGACACACGATGAGTACGACGAAATCGATGCCCAAACGATCTAACGCCGTCACGAAGGGCATTAAGCCTAGGATACTACGGGACGAAGCCGACTACGAAGCCGCGCTGGCGAGAGCCGAGGCTCTCTTCGAGGCGAGTTCCGGGACGCCTCGCGGAGAGGAGTTGGAGTTGTGGTTACTCCTGATCGAGCAATACGAATCGATCGCTTATCCTCTGGAACTCCCCGATCCCATTGCGGCGATACGTTTTCGCATGGAGCAGCAGAACCTCAAGCCCAAGGATCTCATCCCTTACATCGGGAGCAAGAGCAAGGTGTCTGAAGTCCTCAGCGGCCAGCGGTCACTCAGCCTGTCGATGATCCGCAAGTTAGCCGCCTGGGGCATTCCTGCAGAGGTGCTGCTTCAGGAGTCGCTGTGTGGCCCCTGTTGAGTCGCTTTGGACTTTATCGAGGCGGCGATAGCTGGAGGAGGTATGCACGCGGGGAATCGTGACGCGAGCGAACCTCTCGTGCTAACGCACACAGGTACGCTCCAAAGGGAGCCAACCTTTGCTACCCCGCTGAGCCAAACATCCGTCCTCGCTGTTTGGCCCAGGCTACTTGGAACTCTTTTGGAACCACAGGACGTGGAGACATTTTGGTGACGATCCTCTGGACTCACAATTGGCACGACCGGAGCCGTTTTTGATCACAATGCTCAGCAACCGCAATTGGCAAGAGTGTCTCGCTGTGGCAGAAATCAGAACGTCGTTGAATTTGACCACGCGGATTCACGACAGACTGACGTCTGCCGCTCGCTGTGGGGATTCGTGCCGGTTGAATCCCTCGCTCTCCCCCCGTTAGAATCCGGCTTCCCCGCTGCGGGGCCGGGGCTACCGGTCCGTTCGCAGGTCGGGGTTCCGTCTCTCAATTGCAGTCGCAACCTTATGGCTACTCACGATATCGGTTTGATTGGTCTGGCCGTCATGGGCCAGAATCTGGTTCTCAACATGGCCAATCATGGCTTCTCTGTGGCGGTCTACAACCGCACCACAGCCACGACGGACGAATTCGTCGGTGGGCTGAAGAGCGAACCGATCGACAAGGTCTGGGCGGGCACTGCGGACCGCATCGCCGGATACCACACCCTCGAAACCTTCGTGAAGAGCCTTAAGCGTCCCCGCCGCATGATGATCATGGTCAAGGCTGGGGCACCGGTCGACGCGGTCATCGAGCAACTGAAGCCGCTGCTCGAACCGGGCGACATCATCATCGATGGTGGCAACAGCTACTTCCCCGACACGAATCGCCGGGACGCTGACCTGCGGAAGGCCGGTCTGCGGTTCATCGGCACCGGCGTCTCCGGCGGCGAAGAGGGTGCCCTCAAAGGCCCGAGCATCATGCCCGGCGGGCACCACGATGCGTGGCCGTTCGTCAAGGACATCTTCCAGGCGATCTCCGCCAAGGTCGGCCCGAACAACGACATCCCCTGTTGCGACTGGGTCGGCGACGCCGGAGCGGGGCAGTACGTCAAGATGGTCCACAACGGGATCGAATACGGCGACATGCAGCTGATCTGCGAGGCGTATTTGATCCTCAAGGAGACGCTGGGGCTGACCAATGCGGAGCTGCACCAGGTGTTCAAGGAGTGGAACGAAGGGGAACTCGAAAGCTACCTGATCGAGATCACCCGCGACATCTTCACGGTGAAGGACTCGCTGGGGAGCGGCGACTTGATCGACAAGATTCTCGACACCGCGGGTCAGAAGGGGACTGGCAAGTGGATGAGCCAGCATGCTCTCGACCTGGGCGTGCCGACGACCCTCATCACCGAGGCCGTCTACGCCCGCTGCCTGTCGGCTCAGAAAGATGAACGAGTTCGGGCGGAGACAGTTCTGGCAGGCCCGAAGGACGCCAAGTTCACTGGCGACAAGAAGCAATTCATCGAAGACGTGAAGCAGGCCCTCTACGCGAGTAAGCTGTGCAGCTACGCCCAGGGGTATGTGCAGTTGAACGCCGCCGCGAAAGAGTTCGGTTGGAAGCTCAACAACGGGAACATTGCCTTGCTGTGGCGTGGCGGGTGCATCATCCGCAGCCGGTTCCTGGGCGACATCAAGGCTGCGTTCGATAAGAACCCCGGTTTGGAGAACCTGCTCCTCGACGACTTCTTCAAGGCCGCGATCCAAAAGGCCCAGCCGAGTTGGCGTCGCGTGATCCAGACGGCTGTGCAGCTCGGCCTGCCGACCCCGGTCTTCAGCGCGGCCCTCAACTACTTCGACGGCTACCGCCGAGGCCGCCTCCCCGCGAACCTGCTGCAAGCCCAGCGCGACTACTTCGGTGCCCACACGTATGAGCGGCTCGACAAGGCCCGCGGCGAGATGTTCCACACGGATTGGATTCGCGAGCGGACGGTGTAGATCGGAATTGGTCTGTACGACCGTTCCGACCGCTGAGACAATTGCAATCGTGAGAGGGAGGTCCGGATGCAACTCATCCGGGCCGATCTCTTGCGTGAAGTTCTTCACAGCGTGACATAGATGTGGCGAGTGGCCATATGTCAGCAGTTTCACTTATGTGGGTGGCTTGATTGACAGTGTTTGCCTGGGGGCGATGGAGCGGTATTGGCATCTCAGCCTGTACGACTTCATCAAGGATGCAATTGGTGCAGAACTCCAGCAGGAGTGAGGCACCTACGATCGGGAGATATTCAGGGGGGGCATTCAGTGGGAATTAATAGAAGTGAGGGGTGATGGGGGGGGGGCCACTGGCGGGCGACTCCACACTGGCGAGTCAAAGCCCAGGGGTTGCAACCCCTGGGCGTTTTGGATGCGACAACGCTCACCAGCACGGCCTCACAATCGCCACTCCCAGATCGCCCACTGGCCGAAGTTCTCCTCGACCTCGATTCGCAACACCGGCAGCCGGGGCCAGCCTTGATCGGCGAGTTCCTCGTCGAGCGTCACTCCGATCCAGCGGGCGATCAACTCGGCGGTGGTTTGCTCGACTGGCAGCAACACGCACTCGTCCGACGGGAAGACCCAGCGGCGGTCGTGGTAGTGAACTTCGGTCTCTTTCGGACCGGCATCGACTTTGATCTGCGGATGCTTGGTCGGCAGCAGCATGCGGTGATCGAGTCGGTCGACGATCTTCTGGAGATTGTCCCGCAAGGCGATGAAGTCGAACACGTACTGGTTGCGATCGAGCGGACCGGACACCTCGACCGCCACGCGCCAGTTGTGCCCGTGCAGGCGTTCACAGATCTGGCCCGCTGGGGTCTCGATCGTGATGAAGTGCCCCGCGCTGAAGACCAGATGGTCCTTCGTGACACGGACGCGAAATCGTTCCTGGGACATGGGGAGTGCTTTCGTGGCGACGTTCGCCAGAACGTGGGGAGTGAGTGTTGAAGTTCTCGATGGGGATTGTCACTGGTGGGAACTTTTCCATTCCCTCGGAAGCTGGTTCCGGCCCCCCACCTTCTGGTGAAGGTAGCGACGTTCGCCAGAACGTGGGCTGCCAGAACCCGCGCTCGACAGACAGAGACGACCCCAGCCAGCATCGTCTCCGATGGAGAGAGCCGAGACAATTCGCCCACCTTCTGGCGAAGGTGGCCACGTCCCACATCGTACGCTTCATCCGGCCCAAACCCAATCCGGGAACATCGCCCGTCCGTCTCGCATCGCCGCGAACAGCGTTGCCGCCACCGCGTCAGCGGTCGTGCCGGGATTCCGCCGATGCCCGTCCGCTCGTAGCCAGGCATCGAAGTCCTCGACCGCTCCCGGCCCCGCTGGGCTGCCCGGCCAGCCTGAATCGAGTACCGCTCGCGCCCGCCGCGCCGACTCGGCAGCCACCTCACCCCCACACTTGCGGGCAATCAAAGTATCCGGCCAGCGGGCCATCAACTCCAGATGCAGATGAATCACCCGCAGCTCCCAACCGGCAGCGGGCTGCCACTCTGCCAGAGTGGGCACAGCCATCTCAAGCAGGTTGCGAAACCCGGTGACGTACTGCCGGGCGATCCAGTCGCGGTCGGCAGCGAGTTGCATGGCCCACAGCAAGTCGGTCGGCGGCGCGGTGGCCACATCGCCGTCCTGCACGCTCCCCAAGCCGCCGGGCTGAGCGAAGCGAATGGCCTCGTAGACATGAACTGCATCCTCGGGCGTGAGCGCGCGCAGCACCTCATCGATCCCGATTCCCAGTGTCTGGTCCAGCGGAACCGCCGCCAGGGGAGCCATCAACAGAGCGATCCCGAGGTTCGTATTCGTTCCGACCCGCGCGCGGGTCGCTCGCACGGCCTCGAACACCGCCCGTCCGACCCCGTCCACACCCGCCCTGGCCAACCAAGGTGCGGCCCACTGGGCCGACTCCACAAAATCCTCATAGCACAGATCCTTAAACCGTGCCCCCGGATGGACATTCCCCGGCTTGCGGGCCGTCGCTTCCATCAGGCACGCCTGCTCACACAGGCGAGCGAGATCGACCGGGTTCTGGGGTGGGACCAACAACTCGAACACCTCCGTCAGGTTTCTTCGACCGACCTCGGGTCGACCACTGGGATTGTATCGAACTGTCAACTCTGGTGAGCAGGATCGCTCCGCTGCGCGGGGTGGCACAGGTTGGCTCGCTTTGGAGCCGACCTGTGTGCCTTGGCACAAGAGGTTCACTCGCGATACGATCTTCCCGAGCAGACCTCTTCCGGCTGCGCCGCCCCGGTAGATTCCAAAGCGAATCAACCG
>JAYTWO010000298.1:0-3352 GCA_043743415.1 Planctomycetota bacterium | reverse complement strand
GTACAGCGAGGTAGGTCAGGCTGTGCCTGATCGTTCTTTGGACCTGCGACTATCCTTTTGCTGGCGAAGAGTCAGGCACAGCCTGACCTACCAGGACTGTCGCTTACGAGCTGCTTCCGCGTTCTGGAATGTCGCCAGCCCGAATGCCAACCTCAGACGACTCACGCCTTCGCCGGCTGGTACGCCGCCCTGATCGAGGAACTGCAAGACGAACAACTCCCACCCCGCCGCCACCGCATCAACCCCCGCGTGATCAAACGCAAAATGTCCCAATGGCCCAAGCAGCGAGACCAACACAAGCCCCCGCCCAGACTCATCAAACCGCTTGCAGACACCATCGTGATGGCGAATTGAACGGTATTGGGGTTAGCCGAGCGGTCAGACTTGTCTGACCCGTGGGATAGGCTTCCAGTCGGTCATCTTCAGCCAAAAGACAGGCTGGATGCCTATCCCACGGTTCACCTTCTCTGACCGTTCGCTTTAGAAAGCGGCTTCTGGGAGTTTTCCACCTGTCCACTCCAGAACGGCCTGGAAATCCGGGGGAAACGCGAGGGGCCATTGGCGGAAAATGCACAAAAACTGGAAATAATGAGCGAGTGGTCATTCTCGCCGGTCGTGGTGGTGCTTAGGATCGTGAGGATTGTTGGGGTAAAGGGCTGGCGTGGTGGCCCGAATTCAACCGATGAATGAGTGGGGATGGCGGTCGCGTCTTAAGCGGGGAAGAGTCGGCGTGCTGAAAGCTCGTCAAAAACTGGGCAAGTACAAGATCGAGAAACGCATCAGCGAAGGCGGTTTTGCCTCGGTGTATCAGGCGTATGACACGATCGAAGGGGTCCATGTCGCCCTCAAAATCCCCACAGCTGCCAGCGTCAACCCAGAGATGCTGAAGGACTTCCGGAACGAGGTGCGGCTGGCATCCAAGTTGGTGCATCCGAATATTTTGCCGATCAAGGACGCCTCGATCATCGACGGGACGTTCGTGATCGTCCTGCCGCTGGGCGAGAAGACGCTGGCTGACCGATTCGCCAAGCGGTTGTCGCTGAACACCGTGCTGGACTACACCGAGCAGATGCTGGAAGCGGTGGCCTTTGCCCATCACCAGAAGATCATCCACTGCGACGTGAAGCCGGAGAATATGCTGTTGTTCGCGGATAAGACCCTCAAGCTGACCGATTTCGGGATCGCCAAGATTGCCTTCAAGACGGTTCGCGGCTCGGGCACCGGAACGATGGGGTACATGGCCCCCGAGCAGGCGATGGGCAAGCCGTCATTCCGTTCGGACGTATTTTCGCTGGGTTTGATCATCTACCGCATGCTGTCGGGGGAATGGCCGGAGTGGCCGTTCGCCTGGCCCCCGCTGGGATACTCCCGCGTCAGAGGGAGAGTCCCGACCGATCTCATTGCCTGGCTCAAGCGATCGATGGACCTGAACCCCAAGAAGCGGTTCCGCGACGCGGGTCAAATGCTGGCCGAGTTCCAGAAGCTGTTGCCGCTGGTCCACGAACACGCCGCCCGCCAACGGAAGAAGGTCGTGGGATAGCGAGTTTCAGACTTCACAATCATCCGGAAAATACAGCGGAGAAGGGGGGATTCGAACCCCCGAGACGCTTTCGCGACTACCGGATTAGCAATCCGGCGCATTCGGCCACTCTGCCACCTCTCCTGCAGCGGAGATTTCTCCCCGCTCTCTGTCACTTCGGCAGTGACGTTGCCAAAATATAGCGGAAATCGCACTCGACGCAAGGTGGGGGGAAAGCCTTCAGCGGTCCGCCAGAGGGCAGACGAGGGACAACAGGTGTGCCGTAAGGTTTCATGGCAGGACACCCGACTCTCCCCGCGTTTCCTGGGTGATCTTCCGTTCAATCCCTCCTTTCTCTGACCGAAGTCCACAGCGGAAGAGGTTGGGAACAGAAGGCCGCCCAGGGCACGAAGAACAGCACAACCCACTCGAAAGACACTCGGTGCGTCAGCGGAGTTCGCGGATTCGCCTGACGGAGCCGAAATCCGCCCCCAGACCTCGTTGCAGGGAACTCCGATGCGTATTCTGACAATCATGGCGGGCGGAGGCGGCGTCCGGTTCTGGCCCGAGAGCCGCCGCGCTCGACCCAAGCAGTTCCTCGCGCTCGAGGGCGAACGGTCTCTGCTCCAGGCCACAGCTGATCGCGCCCTGCCCCTATTCTCCTGGGATCGCATCTCGGTCATCACTGGGGCGGACTATGCGATCGCGACTCAGTCCCAACTCCCGAAACTGCCTCGGGAGAACCTGCTGTTGGAACCGGCGGCTCGCAACACGGCGGCGTGTTTGGGACTGGCCTGTGCGGTGTGGGTTCGTCGCGATCCGGAGGCGGTGCTGGCGGTGACTCCCGCCGATCATTTGATCTCGCCGGATGAACGGTTTCAGCACTGCCTGCGGTCGGCACTGGAAGCCGTGGAGGCCGATCCCGATTCGGTATACCTGCTCGGGATCGCTCCGACCCGACCAGCCACCGGATACGGGTACATTGAGGTCGAGCCACTCTCACAGGACGCAGGCTCCCCACTCCCTATTCCCCACTCCCTACTCCCTTCTCCCAATTCCTCGCTCCCCGTCCTCCGCTTCCGCGAGAAGCCCGATCTCGCCACCGCCACCCAGTTCCTCACCAGCGGGCGGCACTCCTGGAACGCCGGGATCTTCGTGTGGCAGGCCCGGCGGTTTCTCGACTTGCTCGCCCGTTACCAGCCCAAGATGGCCGAGGTTGTGCAGCGGATGGCCGCACAGGGGATCAACGAGGACTGGGACGAGCTGACCCGCGACGAGTTCCGCCAACTGCCTTCGATCTCGGTCGACCATGCCGTCCTGGAGCCGCTCTCCCGTGAGACGCATTCTGGCCTCCAGATGATCCCCGCCGACTTCTCCTGGAGCGATGTTGGCAGCTGGCAAACCTGGCCAGAACTCTGGGGCCGCGACGAACACGGCAACACGATTCGCGGCCCGCACGCCGGGGTCGAGACCACCGACTGCATCGTGCAAACCCAACCGGGCCACCTCGTCGGCACGTTCGGCGTCGAGGGCCTGCTCATCGTCCACACCCTCACCGCCACCCTCGTCGCCCGCCGCGACGACGAAGCGGGAGTTCGCCGACTCGTCGCCGAGATGGAGCGACTGGGGTCTGTGGAATGGCTGTGAGGAGGAACGTTGAGGAAGGAGCGAATGTGAGGCGGCTGCACAGTCCCCGGCAAGCGGAGTGGCGGGGCAGCTGATTGTCGCCTTCCGGAGTGCGAGACGCACTGTGTGATTGTTTGCTGGCTGTCCGTGACCAGTCCGTTCTTCGTCCCGGTAGGGACGGTGGAAAATAGCCCACCGTTTCAACGG
>JAYTWO010000297.1:0-5120 GCA_043743415.1 Planctomycetota bacterium | reverse complement strand
AGTCCTCTGCGTTCAGGTTTCGTCAGAACAAACCCGATCGTACGACTCGACCAACCTTTGAGGCCAGACCACTTTCGTTTGGGTGAGGAGGCATTTAGTTGAACGGTATTGGGGTTTAAACGTCGTTGTGCAAAAGCTCATGCACACGGCGGGTCGTTGTTTTCGGGGCGGCCTTCGGTGTAGTACCAGTTGTGGATCGGCTTCAGAATCGCTTGCACATCGGTGACCAACTGAGTGTCGAGAGGTTGTTGCACCCACTCGGCCCATTGGCGGATGCGGTTCGGATTCGCACTGCCGGTGACGCACGTGCTGATGTCTGGGTTCGCGACGGAGAACTGCAGGGCCAGTTGGGCGATGTCGACGCCTTGCTTCCGGCAGAAGTCGGCGGCCTTCTTGGCGGTCTCGCGGACGAAATGAGTGGCCTTATGCCACGGCGGCAGGGGATCGTTCGTCAGGAGCCGGGCCGAGAAAGGAGCTGCGTTCATGATGCCGACTCCCTTGTCCTTCAGGTACGGGAGCAAGTCGCCGAACATCGTGTTCTGAAGCGTGTAGTGGTTGTACGACAGCACCACATCCAGCGGGGCCCGGTCGAGGACGTACCGGAACATCTTCATCGGATACCCGCTGACGCCCACGAACTTGACCTTGCCGAGCTTCTGCTGCTCGCGGAGGGCGGGCAGCGTCTCCTCGACGATCTGCGACATTTCGACGAACTCCAGATCATGACAGAGCATGATGTCGAGGTACTCGACGCCGAGCCGCTCCAGGCTGATGTCGACGCTCTCGGCCACGCGGCGGGCGGAGAAATCAAAGTGCTTTCCGCTGTACCGCCCCAGCTTGGTGCTGAGGATGTAGCTCTCGCGCGGGATGCCGCGTAGGGCGACACCCAACAACACCTCGGACATGCCGCGTCCGTAGAACGGCGACGTGTCGATGAAGTTCAACCCGCATTCGAGGGCCGTCGGGACGCTCTTGAGGGCTTCGCCGATGTCGACCTGCCGGAACTCCTGCCCCAGAGACGAGGCTCCGAACGAAAGAACCGGCAGTTCCAATCCCGTGCGACCGAGGGGGCGTTTCAACATGGTGCGTTCTGTCCCAGGAGCGTGGTGAGTCGGGCGTAGATTGAAGGATCGGGGCTGGAACGACAAGCGAGGCGGGGGTTGGAGTCCAGCCTTTAGGAACAGTCCTGGAATAAGAAGCGGATTTGCAGAACGTAAGACGGACTTCCAGTCCGTCTTTGACAGGACGGACTGGAAGTCCGTCCTACGGCGAGAATCGGAACTTATTGGGGGACTGTCCTTTAGGCTGTTCCGGAGCAGGCGACAGCCCCGTCAACGCTTGATTTGAGGGTTCGCCTCCCTCGGGAGGGCGAAGCTCCTGCCGGACCGCAGAGGCCAGTTCGCGCGTCCCCTGGCTCGCGGCTCAGCAGGAGCTTCGCCCTCCCAAGCGGACTGGCTCAACCCTGATTCAGAGTCCTGACAAGGCACTGGCCAGCTGTGGGGTGGGAGGTGCATCGTGCATCCGCACGCATCAACCCGCAAATCTTGCCGAGTGAACCGACGCTGGACAGGCCGAAGATGCCGGACGGCGAACTGAGTCTCAGCGGAGTTTTGGGGACGTTGGAGTGGGGTCCTGGGGCCTGCGGTGGGCTCGGGTGTCGTCCTGTGGAGGGGGAGTGCTCCGGGGTTGCCGCTGGCACCGCAACACCTTGTTTTCAAATGGATTGCGACTCTTGAGTGGAGTGATCCCCCGGACGTCTGCGTGAGCAATTTCCGCGTGCGATTCGCCCGAAAATGCAGGGCAGACCTGCCTCATGGCGCCGGTTTTGTCGCCCCGAATTGCGGAATCCCGTCTTTCCGCCACAAATCGCATTCCCTATCGTCGCCTTGGTCCACGGGCAGGCGTGCCTGTGCCGTGGACGGAGTGCGGACTTGTCGGCACTCCTCTGACTTCAACTGGTGGGGACAGGTCGCCTGGCGTCCTGAAACCACCGGCCTCCGTGTCTCGATCCGGTGGAAGACTCGTGATGCTCCCGTGGAGCCACACGCATCCTCTTCCAGAACGAGAAACGTACGGTCGCCAAGACGGCGGCTGTGTGCCTTCGAATGATCGAAGGCAGCACTCCTTGCGGCATCTCCCGAGGTGCATGAATGATCCTCTCCCGATCGACCCACTTCCGTCTTCGGACTTCGACCCAGCCGTGGCTGCGCCTGGCGGCCCTGCTGGTGGCTGTCTGGAGTACGTCTGTGAGCCTGGCTCAACAGTCACCCGAGATGGTGTTCGAGTCCGCACCCGGCTCCACTCCGGCCCAGGCCAGCGGGTCGGCCAGCGGCTTTCCACAGAGTCACATCTTTGAAGAACCGAATGCGGAGGACGCTGGTGTCGGCGGATTCGGAGTGCTCGGGCGCGTGGGCCACATTGCGGGCAACACGATTGAACGCAACCAGTCGATCACCTACTTCGACATGTCGCCATACATGTTTGTCGAGGACACGTATCTGTTCGGGGACGCGCGGTTATTCCTGACGAACCAGGGGCACATGGGGGGCAGCGCGGGCCTGGGTGTCCGCCAATACTTCCCTCGCAATGACTTCGTCCTGGGGGCCTCTGCCTGGTACGACCGGGACGATTCCCGCTCCGCCACTTTTGAACAACTGGGCATGTCGTTCGAACTGTTCTCGCAGTGGATGGACATTCGCTCCAACTACTACACGGGCATTGGAACCACGTACCAGGAATTGGGAACAAGCGTCGCTCCGGGAACCGCTGCGTTTTCGAATCATCAGGTCATCTTCAGCACGCAAACGGATTTTTCCACCAGCATGGATGTGGTGGACTTGACGTGTACCGTCCCGGTCCCGAGTGAAGTCGCCCAGTCGATGAACCTGGAGGCGTCGGCTGGCTGGTACCATCTGTTCACTCCGGGGCTCCCGAACCCGGCCATCAACGGGTTCAAGCTGAGATTGGACGCGGACTTTCTCGACCGTGTGCTGCACGTGTACACCGAGTTGTCCCAGGATCCGCACTTCGACACCAACCTCGTACTGGCAGCCGATGTCAATTACTGGCATCACCTGGAGTCTCGACCGCGTTTGGGCGCGAGCCAGTTCAACCGGATCGCCCAGTGGGTCCGTCGGAACCGGAATATCGTGACCCTGGACGCGACCGTCATCAACCCGCCACAGGCCGCCATTAATCCCCGGACCGGTCTGCCATACTTCTTGAATCACGTTCGCAATCTCCCGGTTCCGACGGCCGCGCTGCCGAACTTTCCGGCCCCCACGGGCACGGGGGACGTGCTGACACCGTATCAGTTCATCCCCGAGGCCCAACTTCCCGCCAACGCCGACTTGATCTTCGTGCATGCCGACAGTGTGTTCGACAATCGTCCCCCGCTGGTCCTCAACGACAATGAAAACATCGTGGGTGAGGGCGTCGTCCAGACGATCCCGGTTCAGGGCCCCGCTGGCCAGATTTTCCAGCTGCCGCTCCCGCGTGCCACCACCGGTGCCAATCGACCAGTGATCCAGAATACGGTGGGCACGGCGGTCACACTGGCGGACAACAATCTGTTTGCGGGATTCGACATCAACGACACCCAGGGGATCGGAATTCTGGGAGGCACCATCAACCGGGGCAACCTCGCTGAAATCCGCATCGATGGAACCACCGGCCCCGGGTCTCACGGGATCGAATTCCTGAATGCCACGGGCCAGTTCCAGTTGCAGAACGTGGACATCTCCAACACCGAGGGGAATGCCTTCTATGTCAGTGGGGGGGACGCCGCCATTGTCTATAACACGGGGACGATTACCAACTCGAATGGAACTTCGGGATTCTCCATTCTGGTGGAGAATAACTCCGGGACCGTGAGCATGGGGGGCACCACCACCAACGACACCGGCGGTGACGGCGTGCTGGTGACTGGTTCGAGCGGAGCGACGACTCTGGGCACCCTGACTCTGACCAACATCACGGGGAATGCGATTGACATTCAGGATGTGACGGGAACGGTTTCGTTCTTCAAAGACATCACGATTGTCGATCCAGTCGGTGACGGAATTCGGATTGAGAACTTGTCGGGCGGCGTCTCGGGCTTGAAACCGATTACGATTAACCAGCGCAATGCGGTCGGCATCAACCTCCTGGACATCAATAGTACGGGGGCGGTCTCCTTCGGGGACACGATCACCATGGGACTCCCGGATTCCGGGGGGGCCACCGATCACGGCATCAACTTTCAAAGTTCGGAGGGCATCGTCGCCTTCAATGATGTGAGTATTACCGGAAGTAATGCAGCGGGCATCAATATCGGAGACATCCTGGCGGACCCCAACAGCGGCAATTTCATTGTGCTGGGTACGACGACCATCTCCGGTGCGGCGGATTCCTCGATTCAAGTCATCGATGACAACTCGGTAGTCGCTTTTACAGGCATCTTCATCAGCAATCGCGGTAATCACGGGATCGAGATCCTCAACCATTCCGGATCGACAAACTTTTCCGGTCAGACGATCATCAGCAACGGACTGACCTCGGGGAGTTCGGCTGTGGACATTCAGGACTCAACGGGCACGATCCGATTTGGTTCCGTGACGGCCTCGGCCACGGTCGGTCCCCCCGACCCGGGCGTGCGGATCCAGAACAACACGGGAGCTGTCGAATTCGCGAGTCTGAGTGTGCAGAGCACGGGAACCACAGCTCTCGACATCCGAAACAACTCCAGTGTTTCGATTCTGGATGGGGTCCTGGAGGCCGCTGGCGCACGGGCCGTCACCATGATCGACAATGCGACGTTTGCCGTACAATTCGATGCCGTCAGCAGCTCGGCCTCCGACTTCGGAATTTTCGTCGACAACGACGGCGTCCTGTTCGATCACCCGGGTTCATTCTCGGTTCTCGGTGATGGACAGACACCCGGCAGTGGCGGAACCATCACGGTAGCCACCGTCGCGGGGGCCTCGTTCTTCAACGTCAATTCCGTCAACTTGGGATTCATGAACATCCTGGCCAATGAGATCGGTGTCGAGTCCACCTTGGTGAACGAACTGACACTGGTTGGAGATCAGGTGACCGGCAACGCCCAATTTGGCTTGGATGCCTTTAATACGGTCGACACG
>JAYTWO010000296.1:0-4360 GCA_043743415.1 Planctomycetota bacterium | reverse complement strand
CACCTCCATCCGCTGGATGTAGAGTTCGAACCGCTCGGCGATGGCGGGGTTGTCCTGCTTCCGCTTGGTGAGCGGGCAGATGGCAGCGGGGTAGTCGATCACGAACACCGGTCCGACGAGGGAGTCTTCGACGAAGAGTTCGAACACCTCGCTGACGATCACATCGGGGTGGACGCCCTTGGTTTCGATCCCCTTCTTGCCAGCGATCTCGATGATCGCGGGCATGTCGGTGATGGCCACGCCGACGTGCTCCTGGAACAGATCGGAATAGGTGGCCCGCTTCCACGGTGGTGTGAAGTCGATCTCGGTGTCGCCCCACGGGAGGACGAGTCGCTCCTGGTCGGGCGGGGTCTCACCCTTGGCCAATGCGCGGGCCGCCTTGTCAGCCAGAACGACGCGCACGCAGTCGGTGATGATCGCCTCGGACAGGTCCATCATCGAGCGATAGTCGCCGTAAGCCTGGTAGATCTCGATCATCGTGAATTCGGGGTTGTGCGTGGCATCGATCCCCTCGTTGCGGAACACGCGGCCCATGTCGTAGACCCGCTCGATCCCCCCGACCATCAGCCGCTTGAGGTGCAACTCCAGCGCGATCCGCAGGTAGAGCGGCATGTCGAGCGCGTTGTGATGCGTCGTGAAGGGACGAGCTGCGGCTCCCCCGGCGATGGCGTGCAGGACTGGCGTTTCGGTCTCGAAGAACTTGCGAGCCTTGAGCGTCGTCCGCACCGAATCGATCAGCCGAGTGCGCAGCAGCATCCGCTCCAGCACCCCTTCGGAGTAGATCAAGTCGAGGTGCCGGTGCCGCAGCAGGGTCTCGATGTCGCTCACGCCGTGGAACTTTTCCGGCGGCTGGGTGAGGGACTTGCAGAGGATCTTGAGATCCTGGATGAAGACGGTGATCTCACCGGTCCTCGTCCGCTTCACCGGGCCGTCGACGCCGACGATGTCGCCCAGGTCGAGCTGCTCGATCAGCAGCCACACCGGCTCGGGACAGTCGGCCTTGCTGACCATCAACTGGATGCGGCCGGTCATGTCCTGGATGTGAAAGAACTTGAGCTTGCCCTTGTCGTTGGCCAGCATGATCCGGCCCGCCACACGGACCTTCTCGCCATCGACTCCGTTCTCTTCGGGGGCCTTGGCGCGGGCATCGCGGATCGAGAGGTGGTCGTCGAACCGCTGGCCGTACGGGTCGTGGCCGAGTTCGACGATTTTCCTCAGCTTCTCCAGGCGGGCAGCTTCCAGGCGGTCAGGAGCTGGGGATTCGGACATGGCAGAACTCGGAAAGAAGACTCTAAGAACCGTGGGATAGGCTTCCAGCCTGTCGTGTGTTTCGAGATCCACGATCAGCACATGACAGGCTGGAAGCCTATCCCACAAAGCAAAAACCCCCGCAACCGTGCGGACAGCTGCGAGGGTTTGACACATCCGAAGGAGTCCGACGGATCGGACGGTCCCCGGTTATTCGTCCGTATCATCGTCCGCGGGCGGTGCGGGAGCGACCACCTTGGGGGCCACGCAGAGCGACCGATCCAGAGAGGCCGTCGTGCGGTCCACGGGAAGATTGATGGGCGTATCGTGGAACACGGCGGTGTCGAGAATCAAGTCGACGGCCTTCCGCTCGCGAATCTGCGCGAAGAGGTTCTCGATGACACCCGACTTCATCAAGCGCGCCCGCACCCGGCGTGGGCTTTCTCCGCGCTGGAACGACATGGCGGAGATTTCCTGCTCGATCTCGAGTTCCGTGACCTCGATCTTTTCCTCGGTCGCGATGCGATCGAGGACAAAGTGTTCCTTGAGGTTGCGACGGGTCATGCTGAGCGACTTCTGACGCAGGTCATTTTCGCGGGACATGATCTGCTGATTGGTGAAGCCCGCTTGCTCCATTTCGAGAATTTCGCGATGCAGCGCGTTCTCGACCTGCTTGGCGACCATGTCTTCCGGCAACTCCCAGTTGGCGGACTCGATAATCTTCTCGGTGATCTGCTTGCGGCAAGTCTGCCGCTGTTCGTACTTGACCTGTCGTTCGAGCGTCCGCCGAATGGCCGTTCGCAAGGCGTCCACCGAGGCGAATCCGACACGGGTACAGAAATCTTCGTCGACGGTCTGCTGGTTCATCCGCTTGACATCCAGGACGGTGAACGCGACATCGAGTTCTTCGCCACGCATCTCGATGACCGGAGATTCCATCGACACCTTGATCTTGGCCGAACGGGTTTCCTCAGCGGTGGCCCCGATCAACAACTTGTCGAACCCCGCCAGTTCGCTGTCCTGCAACTTCAACAGCGGCAGCACACGCACCATCTGATCGGATTGACGGTTGTATTCAACACCATTCCGAGTAATGACGATGTCCACATTGATGAAATCCCCGGCAGCGACCGGTGCGTCGACCGGCTCCTGGATTCCGTATTGTTCGACAAAGTTCGTCTGGTAGTCGTCGATGTCCTGCTCTGTGATTTCACGGACCGGGCGGTTGATCTTCATCCCCTGATAGGACGGCAGGTCAAACGTCGGACGGACTTCCACTTCGAATTCGTACTCGAAATCCGCATCTTCCGGGAGTTCAACCGTGTCCATGTCGAGGTTAGGCTGATTGATCGGATCGATCTTGGACTCTTCCGCAATCTGATCCAGGCTGACCATCATCACGCGCTGCTTGACCTGGTCGGAAATTTCCTTCTTGAATCGCTTCTTGACGAGCGACGAAGGCACCTTACCGACACGGAAACCAGGAATCTCGGCTTTGGTGGTGTATTCCTTGATCGCTTCGTTCATCACGCCCGCGACCGCATCCTTGGCTACGATCACGCGGACATGCTTCTTGCACGGACCGACATCCTTGATCTCGGTCTTCAGCTCCAAACGTGGCTTGGCTGCTGGCACTTCGGCCAAATCCGCCTGTGGCTCGTCGAGCACCTGTTGTTCCGTCACGTGTTCCGCTCCCGTCTGTCAGGTCCGCTGGGAAAATGACAACCCACCTTCAGCGGGGATTCAACCCCAAAAAAGGTAAACGACCAGTGACCGCCCAAAAACAATCTCAGGTCGGACGATCACGGTCGGAAGTGTCATTTTCAATGAGTTTCTCATTCGCACCGAGATGCGGACGAAAAAAGCGGGTGAAGGGACTTGAACCCTCGACATCCACGATGGCAACGTGGTGCTCTGCCAACTGAGCTACACCCGCAATTGGCTTGGGACGCAGATTATGGCAGCCACAAAAAGTACGTCAAGTCTGGAACCCTCGACGAACCCGTAATGTGTGCATTGTGAGCATCCTGGCGAACGCAGCTACAGGTGGCCACTGTTGCGGCTCTGGGGTGTTCGTCAATTCACCGGTCCTCTGGAATCACTCCGAGCCGCGAATCGTGTTATCATTCTTGCACCACCGGCCAACCGACACCAGAGAGTCACTCGCGATGAACAAAAAGGTCCAGAAGCAAATCGAGGTCGCCAAGAAGAAGATCACCCATCTTCAGCAGCAACTCGCCGGGGCCAAGGCGCAGCCGGATGATCCGGCGGATGTGCCTCGGTTGGAGAAGGAGATTGCGGGTCTGCAGGCCGAGATCACCAAGCTGAAGTCGCTGCCATGATTCCCTCGACGATCATCGTGGTGCATCGGGCGGAGAAGCGGAGCAAGTGCTCGGTCGAGCCGCTGCGGAAGACCGGGCAGTTTGTGTTCTGGCGTTACCCGAAACGCGGCCCGGAATCGCTGGAGGGATACGTGCGACTGGGGTTGGGCGGGCCGCAGCTCTCAGAGAAAGATCATGACCGGGGGCTGGTGCTGCTCGATGGGTCGTGGCGGTGGGCGGCCAAGATGGAGAAGGCTTACGCGGACGTTCCAGTGCGCAGCCTGGGGCCGTGGCAGACGGCTTATCCGCGTCAATCGCGAGTGTTCGAAGACCCGGCGGAGGGGCTGGCGACGATTGAGGCCCTGTACGCGGCGCTGTGCCAGATGGGGCGTCCGGTGGAAGGGTTGCTGGACAGTTATCACTGGGGAGAACTTTTTTTGCAAAGAAACTGTGAACTCCTTGAGCGGTTTGCCAGTACACAGTAGCAGAAGTCGTACGACTTCTGCCTGTTGACCGTCTTGTTGGACTCGCTCAGCAGAATTCTGACGAATTCTGCGACCACTGGGCGTCGGACTTGTAGGTTCACTGAATCGGCGTAAACTGACTGTTGTCTGAGATTGAACTAGGAGGGAGAGGGCCATGCTGTCCCAACACGTTGGCAAGAGCGGCATTCTGATCGTGTGCGTCCTCGGGGGGCTGATGGGCTGCGGAGGGAATACGCCCGCACCGCCCCCGGTAAACCCCTATGCCACGGGCGGCAACACCACGGTCGCCCCGGCTCCAGGCCCGAC
>JAYTWO010000295.1:0-4141 GCA_043743415.1 Planctomycetota bacterium | reverse complement strand
CGCGGCGTGCAGCCGTTCGAGATCAATGACGAGTGGTACTACCACATGCGGTTTGTCGAGGGGATGAAGAACGTCACCCCGATCCTGACCGACATGCCGCCGCGCGAGACGCTGAACCGGGGTGATGGACCTCACAGTGGGAACCCGTTCGTGCGAGCTGCGGTGCTGGAACGCAAAGAGCCGCAGCACATGGGCTGGGCCTATGAGCGTCCGGACAACAAGGGTCGCGGGTTCGGCTTCACCGGAGGCCACGATCACAAGAACTGGCAGAACGACCAGTTCCGCAAAGTGGTCCTCAATGCCATCGTCTGGACAGCCGGTCTCGACGTACCCAAGGACGGAGTCGCCTCCGCGACGCCCTCGGATGAAGAGATGGACGCCAACCAGGACGAGCCGAAACCCGGCACCGCCCAGGCTGCGCCTCAACAGCAACAGCCTCCGAAGGCTGCGGACCTCCTGACCGGCGATGCCAAGACCAAGCCAGCAGCCAGCAGCCCCATCGTCACTCCGGCCACCGCCAACCACTCGGTCGAGATCGAGGCCGACATCACCGGCGCGAAGCAGCTGTATCTGGTCGTGACCGATGGCGGCAACGGCTTCACCGCCGACTGGGCTGATTGGGCCGAGCCGCGACTGGTCGGTCCAGGTGGTGAGACGAAGCTGACTGAACTCAAGTGGAAGTCTGCCTCCGCCGACTGGGGCAACGTGACGGTCGGTAAGAACGCCGAAGGGGGCGAACAGAAGATCGCTGGCAAGCCAGTCGCGTACGGGATCGGGGCGCATGCCAACTCGCTGATCGAGTACGACCTGCCCGCCAACCACCCGTTCACCAAGTTCAAGTCGCGGGTCGGCATCGACAACGGCGGCAGTGACCAGGGTGGCAGCTCCAGCGTCCAGTTCCACGTCTTCACCCAGCGGCCACCGAAGAGCGTGCTGGAAATGGTCAGCAAGGGCGCCTCGGGCGGCAGCGGTGGCGGCAGTCGTGAACTAGCCGACGCCGCGACGCAGCTCGATGCCGGAGAGGGCCTCGAAGCCAGCCTCTTCGCTGGGGAGCCGGACCTGCTCAGCCCGAGCGACATCGATGTCGACCATCTCGGTCGCGTCTGGGTCTGCGAAGTCGTGAACTACCGTGGCCACAATGGCGAGCGGAAAGAAGGGGACCGCATCCTCGTCCTCGAAGACACCAACGGCGATGGGGCCAGCGACAAGACCACCGTCTTCTACCAGGGCCGCGAAGTCGACTCCGCGCAGGGGATCTGCGTTCTCGGCAACCGCGTCATCGTCTCGGTCGGGGACAAGGTGTGGAACTTCATCGACAAGGACGGCGACCTCAAGGCCGATGACAAGCAAGTGATGTTCAGCGGCATCGCCGGTTCTCAACACGACCACGGCATCCATGCCTTCGTGTTCGGACCAGATGGGAAGCTGTACTTCAACTTCGGCAACGCGGGCAGGCAAATCCGCGACAAGGACGGGAAGCCAATCGTCGACAAGATGGGGAACGTCGTCGACGATTCCCGCAAGCCATACCAGGAAGGGATGATCTTCCGTTGCGATCTGGATGGCTCAAATCTGGAGACGCTGGCCTGGAACTTCCGCAACAACTGGGAAGTGACGGTCGACTCGTTCGGCGGTCTGTGGCAGTCGGACAACGACGACGACGGCAACCGGGGCGTGCGGATCAACTATGTCGTCGAGTACGGCAACTATGGCTACAAGGACGAGAAGACCGGCGCGGGCTGGCAAGCCTACCGCACCGGTTGGGAAGAGGAGATCCCGCTGCGGCACTGGCACCTCAACGATCCGGGCGTGATGCCGAACCTGCTCCAGACCGGAGCCGGGGCACCGACTGGGATTTGTCTGTATGAAGGGACCATGCTGCCCCAGGTGTTCCAAGGCCAGCCGATCCACTGCGACGCGGGGCCGAACGTCGTGCGAGCGTATCCTTCGAAGGCCGTCGGAGCGGGCTACACGGCTGAGATGGTCAACGTCCTGCACGGAGCTCGCGACAACTGGTTCCGTCCCAGCGATGTGTGTGTCGCACCCGATGGTTCGCTGATCGTCAGCGACTGGTACGACCCCGGTGTGGGTGGCCATGCGATGGGCGATGTCAACAAGGGCCGCATCTTCCGCGTGGCGACACCGGGAGCCAAGTACACCATTCCGAAGTACGACTTTGCGACTGCCGAGGGAGCCATCGAAGCCCTCAAGAGCCCGAACATGGAGGCCCGCTACCTCGCGTGGCAGGCCCTGCAGGGGATGGGCGACAAGGCCGAAGCGGCACTGACTGCACTGTATAAGGATGCCAATCCGCGATATCGCGCCCGCGCTCTGTGGCTGCTCGGCAAGACCGGGAATCACGACAAGCAACTGGCGGTGTTGCAGGCCGCGCTGAAGGATGCCGATGCCGACATCCGCTGCGTTGGCGTGCGTCTGGCCCGGCAACTGAAGGGGATCCTGACCTCTGATGAAATCCGTCAAGCCTGCAACTTGAAAGACCCCTCGCCCGCTGTGCGGCGCGAACTGCTCGTCAAGCTGCGGGAAGTCGACATCGCGAAGTCGACCGAGTTGGCCAAGGCCTGGGCGACGCTCGCACTGCAATACGATGGCCAGGACCGCTGGTATCTCGAATCCCTCGGCCTCGCCGCCGATGGACGTTGGGATGCGCTACTCGATGCCTGGAAGGCAGCGGGCGGTGACCCGAACTCGGCTGCCGGACGCGACATCCTTTGGCGGTCACGCGGCACTCAATCGGCTGCGGCTCTCGTCAAGATCATCAGCGACCCGGCGACGACCGTGGCTCAACTGCCGCGCTACTTCCGGGCGTTGGACTTCTTGAGTGGGGAGACTGTGCCAGCCGCCATCGCCGAACTGGCCTTCGGAGAACCAACAGGCGACGCCACTCGCCAGGCATTGATCGCCAGCGAGTCGATTTCTCGACTCGGCGGCGACGTGGCTTCGAACCCGAAGTACAAGGCCGCCCTTGATCGCGTGCTCGCGGCCCAGAAGGGGACGACCAACTACGTCCGGCTGGTCGACACCATGAACCTCAAGGAGAAGTATCCCGACCTCCTCGAAATCGCCATCGCCCACCCCGAGCAACAACTCGGTGTCGAGGCGGCGACAGCTCTCCTCCGCAAGGAACAGTGGGAACTCCTCGGCAAGGCGATCAGCGGCGACGCCCCGCGTGCCCTGGCCACGGTCACAGTTCTCGGCATGTCCACGGACGGCAAGGCGGTCGGCTTACTCATGGCACCGGTCCAGGATGCCAAAGCCCCGATCGACATCCGACGCGCTGCTGCGAAGGCGATGGGCAACATCCGTTATGGTGCCCAGGAAATGGCGAAGCTGGCGGGCGAGAATAAGGTGCCCGCAGAGCTAAAGGATGTTGTGGCAGCGGCGCTGCACGGAGCCCAGTGGCCGGACATCAAGCAGCTGGCCGCCAAGCTCTACCCGCTGCCTCCCGGCAAGGACAGTGAGCCGCTGCCCCCGCTGGCCGAACTGGCGAATCGCAAGGGGGACGTGGCCAACGGGCGGATCGTGTTCAACACGACCGGCACCTGTAACAAGTGCCACATCGTGAACGGCATCGGTCGCGAAGTCGGCCCCAACCTCTCCGAGGTCGGCAAGAAATTGTCGAAGCAAGCGATGTTCGAATCGATCCTGTTCCCCAGTGCTGGCATCAGCCACAACTTCGAGCAGTGGACCGTGAGCACCGTCGACGGCCAAGTCTTCGCGGGCCTCCTCGTCAGCAGCACCGACGCCGAGACCCAGATCAAGGACATCAACGGGTTGGTGAAGACCTTCAAGACTGCCGAGATCGAAGAGAAGATCAAGCAGTCCGTCTCCCTGATGCCCGCCGACCTGCAGAAGGTGATGAGCGTCAAGGAACTCACCGACGTGGTCGAGTACCTGACCACGCTCAAGGAGGCGGCGGTGCCGGAGAAGAAGTAGCTGGACGGTGCAGCAATGAGGCGACGAGCCCCGGCGAAATCCGGGGCTCGTTTTGTTGGCGTGGAGTGGCTGTTCGACAGCGAGCGTTGGACATCACGGCCTGTTGTTTTTCTGGTGGGGTTGTTGATCGTTTGTAGTTTTCCCCCAACCCCGGCGCGTGAGGGGGCCGGGGGGGTGGGGGTGGGTT
>JAYTWO010000294.1:0-7015 GCA_043743415.1 Planctomycetota bacterium | reverse complement strand
CCTGTCGCGGAGCGAAAGGCGACACTTGCGGACCCCTCACCGCAGCACGCGCCGCCGCTTGAATTCCGATCTTGGCAGACTGTCGAGCGGGACTGGAATCAGCTCCGGCGTGAAAGCCAGCCGGTCGGTGATCTTGCGGGCCAGGCGGTCCAGCAGTCGATCGAGAGCCTCGCCGCTCCCTGAGAGGGGCGGGGTGGTTTCGAACTCGATTTGCAATTGCAGCATCTCTTGTCGCTTCACGACAGCCAGGCGGAACTCGGTGACTTCGGGGAACTCGCGAAGGACGGCTTCGACGCTGCTGGGGAAGACGTTGTTGCCTCGAATGACCAGCATGTCATCCGATCGTCCGAGGACGCCGCCCTCCAACCGCAACACTCCCTTTCCGTCGGGTGTGGGATCGAGCGTGGCTTTCACGAGGTCTCCAGTCCGGTAACGCAGCACCGGCTGGCCCCAGCGACCGAGGTTCGTCATCACCAGTTCGCCGATTGCGCCAGGCGTCGCGGGTTGACCGCTGGCGGGGTCGATGATCTCGGCGATCGACTCGGTTTCGAGAATCAGCAAGCTGCCGGGGTGGCTTTCGGACTCGATCCCGAGCGAGCCGAGGTCGGTCATCCCCCAGTGGTCAAACACCCGCGCTCCCCACTCCGCTTCGATCCGCGACCGAATCCCCGGCACCGCTCCGCCTGGTTCTCCCGCGACGATGAGTGCTCGGACGGTCGAACCGCGCAGGTCGATCCCTTCGGTCTTCGCCACCTCAGCGAGTCGCAGGGCATACGTCGGCGTGCAGCACACGACCGTACACTCGTGCTCGACAATCTGCCGCAAACGGGTCTCGCTGCTCAGCCCACCCATCGCCAAGCAGAGATTCCCCTGCCGCACCGCCCCTTCGAACGCCGCCCAGAACCCGATGAACGGCCCGAATGAAAATGGGAAGGCGATGCTGTCCTCCGACCGCAGTCCGATGTGCCGATAGATTTGTGACCAGCACTCCATAAACCAGTTCCAGCTCTCCCGCGTATCGAGCCAGTACATCGGTCGCCCCGTCGTGCCGGAGGTCTGATGCAACCGCGAGTACCGCGTCACCGAGTAGGTCAGGTTCGAGCCGTACCGGGGTTGATCGGTCTGGTCCGCGACGAGGTCGGACTTCGTCAGCAGTGGCAGCGTCTGCCATTGGGCGAGCGACTCGACGGCTCCCTTTCCCAAGCCCGCAGCAGCAAGACGGGCCGACCAGAACGGGTTCCGGCCCCGGAGTTCATCGAGCATCAGGTTGAGACGCTGAAGTTGAGTCGGGAGCAGTTCGGATCGATACACGCACATCTCCTGGCAAGCGGAATGTCAGCGGGGATTATTCCAGAACGGGAAACCTCGGGCAATTCGTCGCTCGCATCACTCCACGACGAATGAGGATGTCCCTCCCACGGCGCGGTCGCGAGCGGGGGACGCAAGTCCAACGTGTGGATCGACGCTGTCAGGCACGTTTACCTTCGATCCATGAGTCACGTCGCTCGAACACGGGGGACTGACCGGGCGCCCGCTCGCTGGGGTTCTGGCGATGAGGTCGTCGCCGTGAGGAGTGCATCCAGCGACAGCTGGGTGGTCGATTGCCGATCTGGGACCGTCTGCGGTAGAACTGCCTCCTGTTGGTTTTTCCACTGGCTCTGTCACTCCCCCGTTGAGGTGCTGTCCATGTCTCCGCTGCCCCCCCAGGACAACCGTCGTTCGTTTCTCCGCCAGGCGGCACTGGCCGTTACTGGAACTGCCGCTCTCTCGCAGGTCACGCAGGCTGCGGACTCGGCCACTCCGCACGCTCCGCTGATCAAGCCGGGTGACACAATCCTCTTCCAGGGGGACTCGATCACCGATGCCGGTCGCAAGCGCGAGAAGACTGCCGAGCCCAACCACCAGGCGGCTCTGGGCGGGGGGTACGCCTTCATGGCGGCGGCCAATCTGCTGACCTCTCAGCCGGACCTGAAGGTGTTCAACCGGGGGAACAGTGGCAACAAGGTGTTCCAGTTGGCCGAGCGTTGGAAGGCGGACTGCCTGGACATCCAGCCAAACGTGCTGAGCATCCTGATCGGGGTCAACGACATCTGGCACAAGCGGAATGGGAATTACGACGGCACAGTCGAGATCTACGAGCGAGATTTCAAGGCTCTGGTGGCCCGCACGCGCGAAGCCCTGCCCGAGGTGAAGCTGGTGATCTGTGAGCCGTTCGTTCTTAGGTGCGGGGCGATCAATGACGAGTGGTTTCCGGAGTTCGACACCTACCGCGCCGCCGCCCAGCGCGTGGCCGAGGAGGCGAAGGCCGTGTTCGTCCCGTTCCACAGTATTTTCGAGGCGGCGATCAAGCTGGCTCCGCCGGAACACTGGGCCCAGGACGGGGTGCATCCGTCGAACTACGGGGCGGCGCTGATGGCGCATGCGTGGGTCCAGGCGGTGTCGTGAGTCAACGACGAAAGCCCAGGGGTTGCAACCCCTGGGCTTTTATGATGCTTCGACGCTCCGCGTCGTGCCACATGGGCCTTCACACGAGCGTTTGTTCAGGGCCGTCCGCGCTGATATGGTGTCGACTCTGGGCTGTGCTCATCGTCATTCTTGCAGGATCATTCCGTGTCGACATCCCCCGAGTCCCCCTCACTGCCCGAAAAATCGGGACCAGTGGGTGCCTCCGTTGCCGTCTCTGTTCAGGATCAGTTGCCGGAGTACGAACCGCTGACCCCCGAGTTGGTCGAGGACGAAGCCGTTCGCGGGGACTTCGTGATCCGCTGGGCGACGGTCCTGCTGGCACTGCTGCTGGGCTGGACGCAGATCGACGACACGTCGCTGCTGGTCCGGATTCGCCACGGTCAGCAGCATCCGCTGCCGTTCGGAGTCGACACGTTCTCGGCGAGTGCCGGGGATCGCTCGTGGGTCAACATCGGCTGGCTCTCCGATCCGATTCTGGCGGGAGTCTACGGAGTCCTCGGGGCCACGGGGCTGACGATTCTGGGGGCGCTGGTGTCGGCACTGACGTTCTGGTGCCTCTCCCGCATCACGGTGAAGGGGGTCTCGACATGGTGGGGGTCGGTGTGCGGGGCGTTGGCGTTGGTCGCCGTCTTTCCGCAGTTGACTCCGGGACCGACGGGCCTCACGCTGCTGGGGGTGGCGCTGGTCGTGTTCTGGCTGCACCGCTGGTCTGAGGACCGCAGCGCGGGATTCCTCTGGCAACTTCCGGCCACGATCTTTGTGTGGAGTCAACTCGACCCGCGGGCGTGGTTGGGTGCGGTGATTGTCCTGCTGTACTCCCTGAGTTGGGTCGGCCTGCGCGGCGATGAGGCCGGCGACGCACCCAACAAGCTCAAGCACCTCTGGAAGATCACCGGGGCGAGTCTCGTCGCCTGGCTGCTACACCCCCTGCACTATCACGTGCTGCTCTCCCCGCTGACGGCGTACCGGACGGAGTACGTCGAACTGCGAGCGTACCGGGTCTTTGACTGGCCGTACGTCTGGCAGTGGTATCCAGTTTACTCGAAGGAGTTCCAGGACCGGATGGATCTGTTTTCCATGGTCTCGCTGGGACTCTGCGGACTGGCTGTGTTGACGTTCGCCATGAACTACAAACGCTTGACGTGGGAGTGGTTGCTCCCCTGGGTCGGCGTGGTGGCACTGGCTGCTTTGGGTGCCCATCAGCTTCCCGTGGCCGCGCTGTTCAGCTGCGCCCTGATCACGATCAACGCCCAATTGTGGTATCGCGGGACGTGTTCGCAGAAGTACACGGTGGACTCGATGCCGCTGGCGTGGAACCGTGGGGGAAGAGCGCTCACGGTGGTGTCGCTGTTGCTGCTGGGATTGGTGGCGAGCAACGGCATGCTGATGGGGCGCGATGGTCGCCGCATCGGTTCCGGGTTCTCGCCTCAGATGCAGGCCAGTATCACGGGGGCCGAGAAGCTGGTGGGGGAAGTGGCCTCGAAGGAGGTGTTCAACTTTCGGCTCGATCAGGGCGACCTGCTGATCTGGGCCGGTTTGAAGCCCTACGCAGATCGGCGGTTGACGCTGTATGCAACCGGAGGAGACAACCTGCTGGCAAAGCACCGGGTGCTGAGAGAGTCATTGCTGCTCCCCAATCCCAAACTTCCGGGCAGCGGAAAGCCGGAGATCTGGATGCCGGAGTTCACGAAACTCCATATCAATCACGTCATCCCCCGCTTGTCGGGGATCGCTCCCGATTACAAGACACTGGTCGAGATGCTGTTTAGTGAGAAGTGGTCCATGACCAGCCTGCAATCCTTCGGGGCGGTTCTGTCGCGAACCGACAGCCCGGACCAGGCATTCCAGACGTACCGAGCGGCCCACCCGGATGTCCGCTTCGTCCAGCAGGCGTTCCAGACCGTGGCCCCCAAGACGCCGCTGACCGATGTTCCCTGGCTGTTCCCGCGACGACCGACCGTGTACGACACCTATTTGTGGCAGCCGCAAACGACTCTCAACGAGCCCTTGCAACTGGCCTCTCACGAGCAGGCACTGGTGCAACTGCTGTCTGCGGTTTCGGGCCAGAATTCCGAGACGTTGACCGAGACCACGGCGTTGTCCTTGTCGGCGCTCAGGCACGCTCGACAGGGGATCATCTTGGACCCACAGTCGACTCGGGGCTATGTCCTCCTGGGCCAGTCTGCGACTTCGCTCCATCGGATGGAATCGATGATTGCTGCCGAATTCGGCACGCCAGCGCCGGGGCCGTTTTGGCTGAATCAGGCACTTCACGCCTACCAGCATGCACTCCAGCTGAATCCCCACATCCCCGAAATCCATGAGGAAGTGGCCTTCCTGCAGATGCAACAGGGCAAACAGGATCTGGCTCTGGAACACCTGCGACAGCTCTTTCGAATGAAGGGTGTGTACACCACATTCTCCCCCACCGATTCGCGCTATGCCCAGGCCGTGAAGAACAACTCCACCCTGGTCGCCGATTTGAAACGTCACGTGAAACAGGTCGAAGAATCGGTCCTGAAATCTCCCACCACGGGTGGCAAGTGGATGGATGCCCTGGACATCGCCTTGAAGGGGCAATGCCCGGGAATCGCACTGCGGGTCATGGAAGAGAATCGCGCTGAGGTGGCCAAGGAGATTCGGTATCAGATTCTCCAAATCGGTCTATTGCTGGATGTGGGACGGACCGAAGACGCTCTCCGCCAAGCCGAGTCACTCGTCCAAATGATCCCCAAGTCGGGGCCCGACGCCGCCGGGCCGATTGCCTCCCAGATACGACAGATGTCCGCCATCGCGTGTCTGGCGATCGGAGACAACGCCCAGTTGGAAACCCTCCTCCGTCAAGAATCTCAATTCGTGGCAGAGACAGCCGTGCAGAACGTGATGGACCAGGCTCCGCTGGCCGCTGTCCCTGGGATTCAGGTCGATCTCTTGCCAGCGACGCAGGGAGCGACCGCGTATCAGGCGCTGTACCAGTCCTCTGAAATCTGGGCCAGCCACGAGTTCATGCTGGCGCAGTCTGAGCTGTCGACCTGGCACAATGCCGCCGCCAAGACGCGGCTCACCGCCATCCTGGACGCCGAGGCGAATGTCAGCCTGCGACCGGTGATCGCGTTCTACCTGAGTATGCTCACCGGAAAATCGCAGGATCCCATTTCCCCGGAGAGACACGCCGCGATGCAGAGGGCCGAAGCCGCCGGACCGACCCCACGCATCGGGCCCCCCGTGGCCCCGGCGGTCGAGACACCAAAGCCCCCCTCCGTGGAACCCGCCAAAACGCCCGATCCCCAGCCGTCCACCCCCCCAGCTCCTCCCACGCCCACTCAGTCCACCCCCGTGGAAGGTCCAAAACCCAAGTAGCAGTTCCCCCTCTCCCCCTCTCCCCCACTCCCCTCTCTCCTTAAAAAGCATGGAAGCTCTCAAAGTCATCCTCCTCGGCATCCTCCAAGGGATCACCGAATTCCTCCCCGTCAGCTCCGATGGCCACTTGGCCATTGCCGAGGAGATACTGGGCGGAAACCTCGAAAGCGCCGCACTCAACATCGCGCTGCATGTCGGCTCGTTGGGGGCGATTCTCATCGTCTTCAAAGATCGCATTCAGCGGCTGCTCTCGCAGCCCCGGATCATGCTGATGATCGTGCTGGCCACGTTGCCGCTCGTGGTCGTCGGCGTCCCGCTCAAGCTGTTGTTTCATGTGCTGGAAAAGCATTCGCTGAACGCCTTGGTGGCGGGGTTCGGGTTGCTCATCACGTCGGCGTTCATGTTTCGCTCGCAGCGGATCGCGCCGGGAGACTTCACACTGGAGCAGATCACGCCCCGCATGGCGATCCTGATCGGCACCTTACAGGCCATCGCCGCCGCCCCCGGCATCTCCCGCTCCGGCAGCACGATCTTCGCCGGACTCCTGCTGGGACTGTCCCGCTCCGCAGCTGCCGACTTCTCGTTCCTGATCGCGATCCCGGCGATTCTGGGGGCGACGGTGCTCTACAGCAAGGACATCCTGGAGTCGGGCGAGACCGGGATCAGCGCGCAGCTGATGGGCCTGGGAGCATTGGTGTCGTTCGTGGTCGGAGTCGTCTGTTTGAGGTGGCTGCTGCGGGTGGTGGTGGTGGGCAACCTGAACAAGTTTGCGTGGTACTGCCTGGGCCTGGGCCTCGTGTGCATTGTGTGGCAGTCGATTAAGATCTGGGGCTAGCCAAACCACCAGACTTCGGAAGTCTTCGGAGACTTCGGAAGTCTCACTCGCAGCGTCAACACGTCAAGAGCCTCCTCATGTCCGACACCCTGTTCTCCGTCACCGATCAAATCGTCCTCGTCTCCGGCGGCAGCCGAGGCATCGGCAAAGCCCTGGCCCGAGGGTTCGCCCAGCGCGGAGCGCAGGTCTGGATCACCGGTCGCGACGAGGCCACGCTCCAAGCCACCGCCACCGAGATCTCCGTCGGCGAGCATCCCGTCCGGTTCGCCGTCTGCGATGTCACGCGGGCTGAGGAGTGCCAGCGGGTCGTCGAGACGATCGTCGGCCAGCAGCAGCGACTCGACACCCTCATCA
>JAYTWO010000293.1:0-11896 GCA_043743415.1 Planctomycetota bacterium | reverse complement strand
ATGGCCTCAACGAGCGAGCGCCGCGCGACGAGGTCTCCGGGCGCTGACGCTTCCGGCTCGTTCTTGTGGGCGGTTTGTCCGGTCGGGAACCACACATGGGCCGTTCCATGCGGCAGGCAGAATCACAATTGCTCTCGAACACCACGCTCTGTCCACAGGCCCCGATGACCGACTCCCCCTCACAACTTCCCACCCTCCCCGAAGCCACCCGCACCTGGACCAAGGTCGCCGCCCTCAGCTTTGGCGGACCTGCCGGGCAGATCGCGGTCATGCACCGCATTCTGGTCGACGAGAAGAAGTGGATCTCCGAGGAGCGGTTCCTGCATGCCCTCAACTTCTGCATGCTGATCCCCGGTCCCGAGGCCCAGCAACTGGCGACCTACATCGGCTGGCTGATGCACGGGCTGCGCGGGGGGCTGATCGCGGGGACGTTGTTTATTCTGCCGGGGGTGGTGTCGATCCTGGCGCTCAGTCTGATTTATGCGGAGTACCAGCAGACGGTGGCGGTGCAGGCACTGTTCTTCGGACTCAAACCAGCTGTGCTGGCGATTGTGTTCGAGGCGGTGCTGCGGATCGGCAAGCGGGTGCTGAAGAACAATTTGATGTACGTGGTCGCGGCGGTGTCGTTTATTGCGATCTTCTTCTTCAGCGTTCCGTTTCCGGTGCTCGTGCTGTCGGCGGGGATCGTGGGTTACATCGGCGGCAAGTTCGCTCCGGATCGGTTCATTGTCCTCAAGGGGCACGGCGGGAGTTCGAGTACCGGGGACATCTCGGACCTGCATCTGGCTCCGGTCGCGCCGTCATGGGGGAGGAGCTTGAGGGTGAGCGCGGTGTGTCTCACGTTGTGGTTCGCGCCGTTGATCGCGCTGTACTATTGGCTGGGTCCGGAATCGGTGTACCTGCAACAGGGGCTGTTCTTCAGCAAGGCGGCGGTGGTGACGTTCGGCGGGGCGTACTCGGTTCTCGCCTATGTCGCCCAGCAGGCCGTCGAGCGGTTTCACTGGCTGACAGGTCCGGAGATGCTCGACGGACTGGGGATGGCCGAAACGACGCCGGGGCCGCTGATCATGGTCGTGCAGTTCGTGGCGTTCCTGGGAGCCTACCGCAACCCCGGCCCACTCAGCCCGATCGCTGCGGGCATCCTCGGATCGGCGATCACGACCTGGGTCACGTTCGTCCCCTGCTTCTACTGGATCTTCCTCGGCGCTCCGTACATCGAGCGGCTGCGTGGCAACCGCCAATTGACCGCCGCTCTCTCGACGATCACCGCAGCTGTGGTGGGCGTGGTGCTGAACCTGGCGGTGTGGTTCGCGCTGCACACGCTGTTTGAGAAGGTCGAAGCCCGGCAGTACGGCCCACTGAAGCTGGAGGTGCCGGAGTGGGGAACGGTCAACGCCGGAGCCTGCGTGATCGCGGCCCTGGCGATGATCCTCACGTTCTACTTCAAGAAGGGGATGGTGCTGACGCTCTCAGCGTGTGCGGCGCTGGGGGCCGTGTGGTATCTGGCGGCGAGGTGAGGTGCTGCCATCCGGGTCGCCTTTCGCTCTGCGAAAGGGCGTTCTTTCGCGGAGCGAAAGACGACACTCGGGGCGATGGAGAGTCATGTGTGCCAGCAGAGAACGGAATGAATTCCATTCTACTTCGCAGGCTGGTTCCGAACTGGAACTCGGCCCCACCGGACCGCCCGTCGCTGGCGGCCTTGATGGCGAAGACGGCCCCGATGGCCGCTGCGATGGCCAGCACGAGCAGCGTGATCTTGACCCAGCTGTAGGGACGCTCGCCTTGGACCTCCCCGGTGGCGGCGTTGATGAACACGCGGTAGGTTTTGTCGTGGAAGCGGTAGGCCAGCATCCAGACCGGCAGCAGCAGGTGCTTGAACGTGATGGCGTCGTGGCGAGTCTTCAGCGAGTGAATCCGTTGGCGGTCGCCGCCGATCCGCCGCCGGGTCTCGCTCTCGAGGGCCACCTTCATGCGCTCGCGGGCCACATCGAACCCGGTGTCAAGTTTCACGTCGTAAGTCCGCGCGAACAGCCCGGCCAGAAGCTGTTGGGTGAACGGGGAGAGCCGCTCCATCGGCCATGGTTCGAGCTGGTCGACCAGCCCCAGCGGCAGCCCGTCGCAAGCACAGATGAGTACGTCATCGAAGAACCTTTGGAACCGACCCGCGGCCGGATACCAGCGGGTACGGGTCTCGGTGCGGCGGTTCTTTCCCGACCCGACGGTGACGGTGTAGTCCTCGCCGCGTTCTCCGGCGTAGGCATTGAAGGTGAGTGAATCGTACGTCCAGAACGGCAGGTAGAACCCGTCGAATTTGCCGTCGATCCCGCGCCGACGGAACTCGGTCGGAGCGAACCAGCGGGAGTTAATCCAATCTTTGAGAACGGACTGAGCGCGGTCCTTTTCGATTAGGAATGGGATGACGGCATCGACCGGAATGCGGTGCGTGGCGGTGTGAATGTTCTCGCGCTGAATCGCGGCGTCGCACCACGGGCAACTGGTGCTGGTCAGAGTGCCCTCGAACATCACGGTCCCGCCGCAGGACTCACAGTGGAGTTCCTGGTTGCCCGCTTCGTCGTGGCGGCCCTGTTCGTGCTGAACCTCCAGCCGCTCGATGGCCGCGTGGTAGTCCTGCTCGACGATGGCCGCGTCTTCGCGGAGTTCAATCTCTTTCTGGAACCCGCAGTAGGGGCACCGGAGCTGTTGCTGGCCGATGCTGAATTCGAGGTCAGCTCCGCACGATTCGCAGGGGAAGACGCGGGCCTGGCCCTGGTCGACGGTGCGGCCCGCGCGGTCGGGCTGGCCTTGAAGAGGAGCGTCTTCCGGCTCCTCCTCGGCTAAGCGGTAGGTTTCTTCGGACTCGGATTGGTCAGGCTCATCCGGCATCGGGGGGGCTCTGGAATTGGAGGGCGTGGGAGAGGCTTCCAGCCTGTCGTCTTTTGGCGAAGCATGACAGGCTGGAAGCCTATCCCACGCGAACCATGACAGGCTGGAAGCCTCTCCCACGGAACAGTGGCGGCCCCCGAACCACGGGGCCGGGAGCCGCCAGATATGCACGACTTGTCATGCTTCATTCGATTCCGAAACGCCCACGGGTTACAACCCGTGGGCTTTGCAGAGCCGATCGACATCATCACTCACAGACGCAACGCGAGGCCGCGCGGATCAATAATCATTGATGGCTTCGCCGCCCTGGATCGTGGAGAGGGCTTCGATGGTCTTCCCGTCGATGTTCTCGGAGACGAACCGCACTGAACCATCGCTGAGCAGCATATGACACCCCCCGCGATACGGCCCGCCGATACCGTCCGGGCCGTTGATGTATGGCTGCTGCGTGAAGGCTCGAATTGTGGAGGCCCCGCCCTGGCCCCACGGCCCGGTGAACCCGGTCGACTCAGCGACCATGACGGTGTTGGAGGTGCCGTCATGGATGTCCGCAAACCGCGTCTTGCGGTTGTACCCAAACACTCCGGCCACCACGCTGGGGAGTTCGGCGGTCGGGCCTTCTTCGGTGATGCCCGCGATGCCAATGTAATGGGTGGCCCCCGGTTCCGCCGACAGGCCGGGATTCATGTATGTCTGGATCGCCATCGATAGCAGCGGAGCGTTCGTCGCCGACTCGTGCCCCTCCTTCATATCGATCTGGTTGTAGAGTGGTGTTTGGTCCAGGTACGGCAGGATGCTCACCATCCAGCTCAACCGCTCCTCGACCTCCAAGTCATCGTTCTCGACCGTCCCTTCCGGGAAGTGGCTATGCGTATCGGCATAGTTGTGCATCGCCAGCCCGATCTGCTTCATGTTGTTCTTCGACTGCGAACGTCGGGCCGCTTCGCGAGCCTGTTGCACGGCGGGTAGCAGCAATGCCACCAGGACCGCCGGGACCGCGATACTCGCTGCTCCGCCATCCCCACCAGGTATCGGCAGGCCGGGGACCGAGGAGTTCGTGCGGGTGGTCAGTCCGTTCTCATCCACCATCGAGTACGCCACGTTCGGGTACAGCCACTTCGTGACCAGCTCCGCCGGAGGCAAGTCGCTCATCTGGAAGATCATCGGCGGAGGGGCGGGCGGACCTTCCTGCGAGAATCGCATCGATTGAAAAATGGCGGCCTGGCCCATCCCTGCAGCAAGCGGAGCCAGCCCTACAATCATGCGGTAGGTCGAGCGGGGATCGACAATCGTCAGCCCCGTGAACGACTCCGGAATGGCCGCTGAGGTCTCCTTCGGCAGTGTCGCCACATCCCAAGTCGGCAGTTCCCCCTGCACCCGCAGATTAAAGGCCATCACCGGCTGGGGCGTGATCGACACGCACAGCCACTGGTCGCTGACCGAGATCGCGGGGGACAACCCGCCCTGTGGAATCTCGACGATGTAGGTCTTCGTGCCGTCCTTCTCCGACACGACTCCCTTGGCGTTCCCCTGCGACACCTGCGGCAACATCTCCACCAGCAGTCGTTCCAGTGCTGTGTTCAGCATGTCCGCGTCCTTGACCTCCACCAGCAATGCCGGAGCGATGCCAAACCCGGTCTGGGCCTCATCGTTATAGATGCAGGTCACATTTCCCAGCCCGGCCAGCAGATCGTCGATCACATCCAGTCCGACTTGGTCTTTGGCTTGGCCGCGTGCGGACTCCACGTTCGACGTATCGGGCGACATGACGGCTTCCAGATCAACGGCCGTGTCGTACAGAGTTTGCGCGGCCCTGGCACTGTCAAAGCTGTAGGCCATGAAAGAACTCAGTTGCTGTGGCAGCGGCGGCAGATCCTGGAGCGTCATCGGCTCCTGATCGAGCAGCGACAGCAGACCGCGTCGTTCGCCCGGAGCATCGATCGAAGTGAGTGAGGTTAACGAGCGGTCCTTGATCCCCGCCTGCATCCCGATCGAATTCAAGTTGTCCAGCCCGAGGACAATCAGCAGCTCCTGAACGGTCGTGGGTTTGTCCGGGTTCTGCGTCGGGACCGGCATGCCGCCAAAGATCGCGCGCAGCGGAACCATGTTCATCCAGCCGAACGAAGTCAGTTCGCTCTCTTCCGTCTCGCTGTACTTGGCCCACAGCGGGTTGGCGGTGACGTTGGGAGTCTTGCCGTCGGCGACTTCAATGGCTTGGGCCACTCCATTGATCCCGACTGCGACAACGAGGTGCTTGCCTTCGACCCACCAGCCGACTTCCACACCGGGAGAGTCGGGGATGTCCATCCGCAGGACGGTCCGCTTACCGATGGTCTTCTCCTCCAGCATGAGCTGCCCGTCGCCCCCCAGTTGGACAATGCTCGACAACACCTTGTCGAGGCTGGCCCCCTCATGCAGCACGATGACGCCAAACGGCTGCGGCCCCTGGTCTCCCATTCCGGGGGAGACGCCGAGGGAGAAGCCCTTGTCGCAAATCAACTTCAGCGCATCGAGATACGGCTTCATCGGAACTGGTCCGGCCATGCCCTTGGCGCGGTTGAAGATCTTTTCAATGGCCCCGACCAGCCCGCTCTTGTAGAGCGCATCGTATGCAGCTGTCTTCTGGAACGCCTCGGCGTGCATGAGCGAGCCATCGACGCGGGCCAGCAGCACGCTGTCCTCGGGGAGCAGCGACTCAGTGGCGATGGGAGCGGCGGCGGGCTTGCGGGTTTGCCCCTGCCCTTGGACATAGCCCCAGCCGATGCCCAGCCCGATGAGGGCCACCATTGCGAATAGAAACGACCAACGACGTGTGCGCATGCCCAACTCCTTTGAGGTTGATCGGAAGATTGAACCAAACCGGCCTCGGCTCGCGTTCCTTCCAAGACAGCGCGTGAGATTACGCATGGGGTGGGCGACTTCGCAACTGCATGGGGGGATGTCTCTTGACGACGGGCATTTCGTTCATCAACTTACCTTCAGATTCGGCCCCAGTTTCAAGGAGGATGCGTCATGGCGAAGGATCGGAAGCAAGCGAAGGCGGCGGAGCGGAAGCAAAAACTCAAAGCAAAGCAGCTGCATCAGAAGGAAGTCGTGCGGGTCCAGAACCGGATTGAGCAGTTGCTCGATCTGGATCCCATGGGGGCCGTCGAACGACTCGAGGCGATGCGTCAGTCTCGCCCGGATGATCGCAACGTGTTGCTGGGGTACATGGATGCCTGCTTGGACGCGAACCAGATCCGAGAGTTGCGTCATGCAGCCCGCGATTGGGTCGCACGGCATCCCGACGACTGCGAGATCTGGCGGCAGTACGCCGGAACGTGCTTTCAGGAGAGCTACTTTCACGCGGGGCAGCGAGCCGCACAGCTTGTCGTGCAACGCTGGCCGGGGACGGAAGAAGCCCGAGTGTGCGGCGTCTTCCTGTCGGTCTTCCGCGAGACATATGCCAGCGTGACCCGCTGGATGGGCCCGGACCCCAGTGACGAGATGATGGCGTGTCATGAAGCGATCCGAGAGGTCACCGAGGGGGGTCAGTTTGAGGAGGGTGTCCGACTGGCCACGCCAGCAGCCTCTCGCTGGCCGAAGTGTCAGCCGATCCGCAACAACTTGGCCATATCGTTGGTTTTTCTGGGTCGCTACGACGACGCGATCGTCGAATGCCGCTCGACCTTGGAGGCGGTCCCCGGCAACGTCTTTGCGGGGGCTGCGCTGACCCGTTCGCTGTACCTGCTCGGGCGGGACGACGAAGCTCGGCAGGCCTTGGATGACCTGCTGACCACTCCGTCCGAACGCGGTGAGCGCTGGACCAAGGTCGCCGAGGCACTGGCCCTGATGGGCGAGGAAGTGCGGCTGCTCGAATGGGCTCGCCCGGTGATTGAGCAGAACCTGGACAAGCAGACCGATCCGCTCTACCGCGCCGTGCTGCGTCACTATGCCGCATGCGCCGAGTACCGACAAGGAGACGAACGGGCCGCTCGGAAGCTGTGGCGTGAGGCGATACAGATTTACCGAATTCCGGTGGCTGTGGAGAATCTGGCGGACTTGGATTGTCCCGTCGACAATCGCCATGCCGCGTGGTATTTCTCGCGGAATGAGTTGTTCCCGCGGCCCCTGATTGAAGACCTTCTGAACAGACTCGATGGCCAGACAAATGAACAGACCACTCTCATCTCTCGCAAGTTCCTGAGACAGCACCCGACAATCCGGCGGTTGATGCGCGTGCTGCTGGAGCAAGGCGATCCCGGGGGCCGAGAGTTCGCCTGCCGATTCTGCAAGATGGTCGCGGACGACGAATCACTGGACCTGTTGTTGGACTTCGCTGAGGGGCGCTGGGGGAGTCTGTCACTCCGCATGCGGGCCATCGACACGCTGCGTTCGCACGGTCGATTCCCGGAGATACTCCTGAAGACATGGATGAATGGGAAGCCGTCCGAGTTGATGTCCATCAGCTTCCAGATCACCCGCGAGCCGCAGAGGGAGCCGACCGACCCCGTCCTGCGAAAAGTGCTGGTGCGCGCTCACGAGGCCCTGCAACAAGACAATTTCGTGCAGGCCGAGAAGCTGTTTGAACAGGCTGTTCGTATGGACCCGGAGGATCCCGGCCACCACTTCAACCTGACTTCGGTTCGCGAGATGGGCCGGTTGGGTCATGACTATAAACGGGCGGTGCAGGTGATTCATGAGCGCTGGCCCGATTACGGGTTCGCGCGGATGGCCGTGGCGATCGAACTGGCTCAGCGTGGCCAATGGCAGGAGGCTCGCGATCTGACTTGCATGGTCATGGAGAAGTCCGAACTGCACTTCACGGAGTTTCGCATGCTCGCCATGTGCCAGGTCGCCATCGGCATCGCCTCGGGTGAATTCCCCTCGGCCAAGAGCTGGCTGGACATGGCGAAGAGTGTGCTCCCCGATGAGACGGATTTGCACGAGATGCTCCAGCAGCAGATCACCATGGCGGAAACACCGGACCTCTTGAGCCGGGCGATGAAGCTGTTCGATCGATTCCGGTAGCTGGCAGGGGCTCGGCTCACGTGTGGCTTCCGGGAAATTCCTGACACAGGGTCTCCGTGCGAGACACTGACTGGCTTGCCATCCACGGGCGTTACGCTTCACAATGTGCGGTCCTCATGTTTCTTTGAGGACCCCGTGCCCCGCGTGACTTCCGCCTGACCACTCACCATGCCCGCCATCACCAAGCTGCTCGTTGCCAACCGGTCCGAAATTGCGATCCGCGTGTTCCGCTCGGCACATGAACTGGGGATTCGGACGGTCGCGATCTATGCCTATGAGGACCGGTATGCCCTGCACCGCTTCAAGGCCGACGAGGCGTACCAGATCGGCGTCCCCGGCGAGCCGATCAAGTCGTATCTGAATATCGACTCGATCATCGCAGCTGCCAAGAAGGCTGGGGCGGACGCGATCCATCCGGGGTACGGGTTCCTGTCCGAGAAGCCTGCGTTCGCTCAGGCGTGCGCCGACGCGGGGATCATCTTTGTGGGGCCGAAGGTTGCGCACCTCGAAGCCCTCGGCGATAAGACAGCCGCCCGTAAGATTGCGATCCTGGCTAAGGCTCCCATCCTCAGCGGGACTGAAGATGCATTGACGGACGCCGCCGAGGGGGTCATCGCCGCGAAGAAGCTCGGCTACCCGGTGATCCTCAAGGCCGCCCACGGCGGCGGCGGACGCGGCATGCGCGTCGTCGAGAGCGAAGACCAGTTCGTCGCCAGCTACGAGACCGCCCGCCGCGAGTCGCTCACCGCGTTCGGCAGCCCCGACATCTTCATCGAGAAGTACATTCGTCGCGCCCGGCATATCGAGGTCCAGCTCCTCGGCGACAAGCACGGCAATCTGGTCCACCTGTTCGAGCGTGACTGCTCAGTGCAACGTCGGCATCAGAAGGTGGTCGAACTCGCCCCCGCTCCGAACCTCGATCCTAAGGTCCGCGATGCCCTGTGTCAGGCAGCTGTGAATATCGGGAAGCAGGTCGGGTACGAGAACGCGGGGACGGTCGAGTTCCTGGTCGATGCGGACACGAACCAGTACTTCTTCATCGAGGTCAACCCCCGCATCCAAGTCGAGCACACCGTGACCGAAGAAGTCACCGGCTTCGACATTGTGAAGTCACAGATTCTGGTCGCGCAAGGCGTTCGCCTCGACGACCCGGAAATCGGCATGACCTCGCAAAGTGTGATCAAGACCAACGGCTTCGCGATCCAGTGCCGAGTCACCACCGAAGATCCGGAGAACAACTTCACACCCGATTACGGCCGCATCGATCACTACCGGTCGACGGGGGGCATTGGCGTTCGGCTCGATGCGGGTTCCGCATTCTCGGGTGCCGTGGTGACACCTTACTATGACTCATTGATGGTCAAGGTCACCGCTCGCGGACGACGGTTCGTCGATGCCATTTCGCGGATGGAGCGGAGTCTGGCCGAGTTCCGCGTGCGCGGGGTGAAGACGAACATTCCGTTCCTCACGAATCTGCTCGCTCACCCGATTTTCATCTCGGGGCTCTGCACGACGCGATTCATTGACGACACCCTCGAACTGCGCACCATCCCGAAGCGGCGTGACCGGGCGACCAAGGTCCTGTCTTACCTCGGCGATGTCATCGTGAACAAGAACGCCCTAGTCAAGGGCCGACCCGTGGCGAAGCGGACTTTGCCCGCTCCGATTCCGAAGTCGAACCGCACCGTCGATACCCAGGAGCCGCTGCCCACCGGAGCCCGGCAGGTATTCCTCGACCAGGGAGCCAAGGGGCTCTCGCAATGGATTCTCGACCAGAAGCAACTGCTCATCACCGACACCACGTTCCGCGATGCCCACCAGTCGTTGCTCGCGACCCGCGTCCGCACGTTCGACCTGCTACAAATCGCGCCGCTGTATGCCGAGAAGCTGCCGCAACTGTTCTCGATGGAGATGTGGGGCGGGGCGACGTTTGATACCTCGATGCGGTTCCTCAAGGAGTGCCCGTGGGACCGACTGGCCGAGATGCGGAAGGCCTGCCCGAATATTCTCTTCCAGATGCTGCTGCGGGCCTCGAACGCCGTCGGCTATACGAACTACCCGGATAACATCGTCCGCGAGTTCGTGAAAGAAGCCTTCCAGTGCGGGAACGATGTCTTCCGCGTCTTCGACTGTCTGAACTGGGTGCCGAACATGCAGGTCGCGATGGAAGCGGTCTGCGAGGCGGGCGGCATCTGCGAGGCAGCCATCTGCTACACCGGCGACATCACCAACCCGACCCGCACGAAGTACGACCTCAAATACTACGTCAATCTGGCCAAAGAGCTGGAGAAGATGGGCGCTCACATCTTGGCCATCAAGGACATGGCCGGACTGTGCAAGCCGGAGGCCGCCGCCACGCTCGTGAAGGCTCTGAAGCAAGAGATCGGTATCCCGATCCACTTCCACACGCACGATACGAACGGCATTCAAGCGGCCTCGTACCTGCGGGCCGCCGAGGTCGGCGTCGACATCGTCGACTGTGCGATGGCCCCGCTCTCGGGCGGCACGTCTCAGCCGAACCTCAACACGCTCAGCGAGTCGCTCCGGTTCCAGCCGCGCGACCCCGGCCTCGACACGCGGACGCTTGATGAGGTCGCCGAATACTGGCGGTCGGTCCGGCAGTTCTACACCGCGTTCGAGAGCGATCCACTGGCGGGCACAGCTGACCTCTACAACCACGAGATGCCGGGTGGGCAGTACACGAACCTGTTCGAGCAGGCCCGATCGCTGGGGCTCGAAGATCGCTGGAGTGAGGTCTGCCACCTCTATGCCGAGGTCAACCAGATGTTCGGCGACATCGTCAAGGTCACGCCGACTTCGAAGTCGGTCGGCGACATGGCGCTGTTCATGGTGGCCAACCACCTGACCTGCCATGAGGTCCTCAACGGGACGCGCGAGCTGTCGTTCCCGGAAGGGGTCATCGACCTCATCAGCGGAGCGATGGGTCAGCCGCCGGGCGGATTCCCGCTCCAAGTGCAGAAGCGCATCCTCGGCGACCGCAAGCCCTTCACCGGGCGACCGGGGGCCGAACTGCCCGACGCCGACTTCGCAGCCGCTCGCAAGAAGATCGTCGAACTGCTGGCAGGCGAGCCGGTCGAGGAAGAGTGGCTCAAGCGGCACACGCTGTCGTACCTGCTCTACAACAAGGTCTACGAAGGGTACGCCGCCCACCGCCGCAAATTCTCCGACACCAGCGTCCTCCCCACGCCGAATTTCTTCTACGGCATGCAGCCCGGCGACGAGATCACGATCGACATCGAATCCGGCAAGACCCTGTTCATCAAGTTCCTAAACGTCGGCCAGCCGCATCCCGATGGCACCCGCACCGTCTCGTTCGAACTCAACGGCCAACCTCGCGATGTGACCATCACCGACGCCAGCGCCGCTCCTCAACAAGCCGCGAGGGCCAAGGCCGACCCCGACGACCCCGCCGAAATCGGAGCCACCATGCCCGGCATGGTGGTCCTCGTCCCCGTGAAGTCCGGCGAGCAAGTCACCAAGGGCCAGAAGCTGCTGACCCTGGAAGCCATGAAGATGGAGACCAGCCTCTACGCCGACCGCGACGGCACCGTCCGCGACGTCCGCGTCAAACCCGGCGACGCCGTAGAGACCGGGGACCTGCTGCTGACGCTGGAGTTCAAGGCGGAGTGATGGGGGCTGCCTCTGAAATCGACTTGCTGACATGAGGCAAGTTCTTCCTTTTGCGAAGACTCGTGAGAACAGCAGGAAGAATAAAGGAGGAAGAATAAAGGTGTCAGAGAATAAAGGTGTCAGGAACCAATAGGAAGAATAAAGGTGTCAGGAATAGGGCGGGGTGGCCCAGACGCTGCTTTGAGCGTCTGGGTTGCAGAGCAACAAGAGGCTCACAGAACGGCATGTCGAGGGGAATGAACCTCTTGTGCCTGCGCAGGGTGGCCCCGATTGATTCGCTTTGGAATCTACCGGGGCGGCGCAGCCGTAAGAGGCTGACACACGGTGACGGTATCGCAGGCGAACCTCTTGT
>JAYTWO010000292.1:0-7726 GCA_043743415.1 Planctomycetota bacterium | reverse complement strand
CTTCAACAACGGGATCGGCGTCCCGCTGAGCCTGCTGGGGATCGGGGCCGAGGACCAGTTCGCCGCCATCGAACTGGCCGCCTCGCGCTCCGGCGAGATCGCTGATCTGACCCGGCTGGCACGGCCCGAGATCGGAGTCATCACCAGCGTCACCCCCGCTCACCTGGCCACGTTTGGCAGCCTCGCAGAGATTGCCCGCACCAAGGGGGAACTGCTCGACTACCTGCCCGAACACGGACTGGCGGTCCTCAACGGCGACAACGAGTTCGTCCGCGACATGGCCTGCTTCGCCCGTTGCAACGTGATCCTCCTCGGCACGGGGGATCACTGCGACCTGCGGGCCGAACATGTTCGGTCTGAGCAAGGGCAGATGCGATTCGAGGTCGACGGTCACGAGTACGCCGTGCAGGCTCCGGGGACGCACCTCATCACCTCCGCACTCGCCACGATCGCCGTGGGTCGCGAGTTCGGAATGACCAGCGACGAGATCGCCGCCGGGCTGTGGGAGTTCCTGCCCGTGCCCGGTCGTTGTCGCTCCGTTCCGGTGGGTGAGTGGACGGTGATCGACGACACCTACAACGCCAGCCCGGCTTCGATGGCCGCCGCGTGCGACGTGCTCCAGCACTGGCAGGGAGCGACCCGCCGCATCCTCGTCACGGGAGATATGCTGGAGTTGGGGGCTGACTCTCGGGCGTATCACGAGAGCCTCGGGCGTCAGGCAGCCGCTGCGGGACTCGATGGACTAATCTCGATCGGCCCACACGCTCCCGATGTGCTGCGAGCCGCTCGGCAGGCCGGGATGGCGGGCGGTTGTCTGGCTCACTGTGCCGCGAGTGAGATCGCCGAGCTGCTGCTCGATTGCTGGCTGGAGCCGGGAGCGGTCGTGCTCGTCAAAGGCTCGCGAGCCATGCGGATGGAGACGATCGTCGAGCAGATCCGCGATCTAGCGGCCTCGCGAATTGTGCCCGAGACGCCGGTTCGCCGCGCGGCCTAGAATCTGTGAGCGGCACAGCGCTCGCCCAAGGGTAGGGTACTGACTTTCGCTCAGTCACCCGATGCGTCAGCGAGGGAAACTCGGAGTGGGCTTCGCCCACAACCCGGGGAGAGAGCGATAAGCCTCGTGGCCCAGCTGGCATCGCGGTCCCTGTCCCGTTAGGGACATCCGATAATAGCCCACCGTTTCAACGGTGGGGGATGGGGCCATCGACGAAGAGCAGTCCCGTTAGGGACGAAAGAGATTTCGCTCGCCGACCAACCTCCGACCGGTCTTTCGTCCCTAGCGGGACTGCGCGGGCGACGGGCCTTCGACCCCACCGTTGAAACGGTGGGCTATTCTCAGCCGTCCCTACCGGGACGAAGAAGCTGTCTGTTTGACCCGCTAAGCCACTGCCAAAAGCCTCTCCCCAGCCGCATGGTATTTGCGCAGCGTGTAAACAAATCGCGGATTAGTAGTACAGGGAAATGTCGCTTTCGCTCCCCCTCGCTGACGCGTCGGATTGCTGAAGTTAGTGCCATTGGGCACTGAGAAGGTGTTCCAAAGATAAACGTGAGTGTGTGCATCAATCAGCCTGCCCAAATGGTGATGGTCAGAAACCCGTTGGCTGAATTGAAGTCCGAGCCAATTGTCTCAGCGCAAACAGAATCGGTAGTACACCTCGGTCGCCAGTTCGAGCTCATCGATCGGCAACCACTCGTCCTTCGTATGCGCCTGCAGAATCGACCCCGGGCCAAACACCACAGCGGGGACTCCGTGGTGGGCGATCGTCGAGGCGTGCGTCCCGTACGGGACGCCGATCTTCTGGTGCGGACCGGCAATGGGGGCCACCACCGAGAGCAACTCGTCGGCGAGCGGACCGTTGGCGTCATCTCGGAGCGCTCGGCTGATGATCCACGGCGGCTGCATCTCGAACTCGAAGTCGACACGCGGCTTGAGCCAGTCCTCCAACTGCTTCATGACTAACGTGGAGTTCTCGCCGGGGATGCAGCGGCGGTCGATCTCGATCTCGCAACGGTCGGGGACGACGTTCACGCTCTGGCCCCCGGTGATGCGACCGATGCTGAGCGTCGACGGCCCGCACAGCCGGTGCGGCGGTTGCAGCGTACGGACGACCTCGGCGTACTCTTCCAACTCATTCACGATGCGGGCCATGCGGTAGATCGCGTTGATCCCGTTGCGAGGTTCCGAGCTGTGACAGGCCCGCCCGTGGGTGACGATTCGCCAGCGTGTGGCCCCGCGATGGGCGACGACGGCATCCAGGCTGGTCGGCTCGGCGATGATGGCCACATCGGGCCTGCGGCGGAGCAGGTTCGCCTCGCCGTCTTGCCAGCTCTCACAGAACGCCGCGATGCCGATCTGCGTATGCTCCTCGTCACAGGCACACGACATGACGACGTTCGAGGCCCCGGTCGGTTTCTCCTTCACCAGCCGAGAAAACGCGGTGAGCATGGCTGCCATGCCCCCCTTGATATCGCACGACCCGCGCCCATAAATCTTGCCGTCCGCGATCGTCGGCGTGTACGGCGGGATTGTCATGCCATCCACAGGCACCGTGTCCTGGTGAGCATCGAGTAGCACGGTCCGCTTGGCCCCCGGACTCTCGTAGCACGCGATCACATTGGCCCGCCCCGGCGCGATCTCCCGCCGCTCGTACAGCACGCCGAGATCGCGGAAGTATCCCTCCAGGAAATCGGACATCCGCCCTTCGAGGAACTCCGGCCCGGAGACATCGCGGCCCATCGGGTTCTGACTGGGGAGGGAGATCAGTTGCTGGAGGAGTGCGAGTGGCATGGGGGGACGATGAAGGGTGAAGGGTGAAGGGTGAAGGGTGAATCTTCTCGGTCCCAAGCTCTGCTGGGGACCGCATCTCCGCGAAGCTTTGCCTCGCCCGCGAGCTAGGGGACGCGGGCAGAAGAAGGTCGCAGCGGTCTGCCCGTAAGACGGCCTTTCCAGGCCGTCTAGCCGCGAGAAATGCGACCAGACGGCCTAGAAAGGCCGTCCTACTCGGTTGGCTTCCTCCGCCGATCGCCTAGCCTGGACTCCCACGTCACCACTACTCCGCCACCTCTCCCAGCAGCTTCAGCAGAGTCTCGCGAATCTTGGCCTCCGAGTCGACACTCAGATAACTCGACCGCGCCCGCCAAGTTTCATACCCGCCCCACTCGTGGTGCTGGGCGGTGGGGAGGTAGCCGTTGTAGCCGTTGGCCAGCGAGACGCAGAACGTCGGCTTGAGCGGACTGTCTGTCTTGATCGCCAGACCGGTCTCGACGAACGTCTCGCACGGGCTGCTGACCACGCCGAGGTCGCCGATGCGAAAGGCTTGCAGGATCACCCGCACCGTGTCGGGGTAGCCATCGAGCAGGACCGACTCGCGGGCGTAGATCTCGCGCATTTTGCCGTACGGTCCAGGGCCCGCTTCGGCGAGCCACGCTTTGGCTTGGGCGAGTTGCTCGGCATTCGGCTTGCGGACGCCGAGTTCAATCTCCGTCTGAGCGGCCTGCAGCGGCACCCAGTCGTGGTACTCGATCAACGAGTAAGCCTGGAAGGCTGCCTCCGCGACGCTGGCGGCCACGACCTTGATCTGCTCGCCTGGCCCTCGCTTCAGCGGGCCATCGGAGCCGAAGTTGACGTTGTTGATATTCCCGCTGGTGCCGTTGGACATGATGCCCACGAACGGCGGATCGAGGGTCGTCGCTTCGAGCTTGATGGCCACCTGATTCGCGAACTCGGCAAAGTAGTCGGCTGAAAGAGCGTCGACCCCGCCGACATAGTGCAGCGAGTAGTTCGCCAGCAGGCAGATCGGTCGGCCCTCGATCGACCGCACCGAGATCAGGCACACCTCCGGATCGGTCGGGCCGGAGGTCTCCTTCGTCACGCTCTTGTCGAACCCGGGGTTCATGCGGACCTTGTCGGTCGTCCCCTCGAACGGGTCGGTGTTCACGACGCCCTCCTTCGTGAACCAGCGACGGTTGAACACCTGATGCGGATCGCTGCCGACACCCCAGCCGATCTGCGCGGGCTCCCGCTGCTTCCAGGCCCGCTCGACCCCCTCGGCAATCTTCCGAGCCAGAAAGCGTTTGTACTCCTCCTCCGGCTCACTCTGAAAGACGCCCGTCACCGTGACGGCAGTGTGTGTATGCGTGGCCGACATCAGCATCCGCTCGGCGGAGATGCCGGTCTTGTCGCTCGCCAGGGACTTCGCCTCATCAAACACATCGCGAGGCACCATGCAACTGTCGACGACGACCAACACGAGCGCCCCCTCGCCATCGTCGAGGACCAGACACCGCGCAAACAGCGGGTCGACCGCCTTCGTGGCCTGGCGATCACCCATCCCGCCATTGACCGAGACCGGCCATGTCTCCGGCGTGATGTCCTGTGCCACCGCCCCCGCGCGGAACATTTTTTCCTCGGCGTCCGCACAGCTTGCAAACAGCAGCACACCCACCAGTATCGCAACGCTCATGAATCCCAAACGCATGGCCATCTCCTCGGAAGCGACTCAGAGAACCGATCTGCGTCTGAGCATACGTCGCAATGCGAGGCAGTTCAATATGGGGGAGGAGATCCCTGGGGCGAGTGCTGTGTTGTTCACGGTCCGACCGGTTTCGCCAACGGGTCGGTCGGATACTTTTCATACCATGCGGCCTTGGAGCGAATCGCATACAATGTCCGCGAGGTCTTCTCGGGACGCCGCTGTTCGAGAAAGATTTCGATTTCCACATAGGGCGAGAGGTCGGTGGTCTGCTTCGCCAGATGGAGCAGCGAACCGTACACCTCTTCCACCCGAGGGCTGACGACCATGGTCTCGTCGAGCGTGACGCGGTCCTCCTCGCTCCCGGAGATTCCCGCGGGTCGGGGCAGTCCCACTGTCGGATCAAAGTCGACCGCAACGGTCATTCGCAGCTTGGGCCGGCTTTCGGGTTGATGACTCTTGTGCTTGCCACCCTCCACGCGGGGCATCGAATGCGGATGACGGGCACCGATCGCCATCTGCAACGGGCGAAACGGAAGAGTGTGCAGATGCCAGTACAGGTACATGATCCCGATCATCGTGAACGCAAACGCGAACATGATCAGCACCATCCACGTTCCGGAACGCCTCCACGGACGATAGGGCTGGGGGTGTTCCGGTGGGGGACTGGCGGCGGTCGACATGCGGGCCTCAAGCAGGAGCGAAGAGTCTCAGCGATTGTAGGCGACAAGGCCCTCCGGGGCAGGTCCAGAGGCAAATTCGTGGTACCTGATTACCGGGGCCGGTCAGTTTAATCTTGCGTGATCGCCAGGATGTTGGTCAATTTATGCGGTGTCATGGATGGCGAACGGAAGACGACTGACTGTGCGGAGTGTCGGCAGCTGCGGGGGGTGTCACAAAGGTGTCAGGAACCAATATCGGGCACGCCCACACGACGCAAGCTGCGATTATTTCGAGAACGGTTCCTGACACCTTTGATTCTGACACGGCTGGTGTAGCGGAAGTCGTCAGACTTTCGCCGTCCGCCGTTTGACTCCCTTTCCCCGATCTCGGCGGTCGGGTGGCACGGTCTGAGGCTTTGCGAAGGCCGTGGTCTTCTCGCCGCTCGCCACGCCCTTCGAAGACTCAGGGCGGCCAACCGGTACGCCCTTCAAGGCGCGAAGACGCAACAGGGGAATGCTGGCATTTCGCACCCATCTGCCTGCCATTGTTGGCGCAGCTCGCCAACAGGCTGGGGGTGAGTCGCCAACTGGCAGGCGTGCGGAAAGGGACTGACCCGCTTGGTGGGCCAGAGTCGGTTGCTTACTATGTGTGAGATGCGGTGAGTGTGTAAACCGTCGAGCCAGCCCGACAGCAACGCACTCGGTCACTTGCTTTGTCGCCTTTTGCTCCGCAAATGGGTGTCCTTTCGCGGAGCGAAAGGCGACAATCACCGATCTCGACTGCTCAATTCAGTGCCATAGAGCACACGCACTCTGTCACGACACGAACCCCATGATCTCCCGCACTCCCCCCTCGATAGAACGCATCCTCGACAAGGCCGTCGCGGGTGAACGACTCACTCCCGCCGAGGGCGTCGAGTTGCTGCATTCCCACGACCTGACCGCCATCGGGGCCGCAGCCGATGCGGTGACGCGGCGGCTGCATCCGGGGCCGGTGCGGACGTATAACATTGACCGGAACATCAACTACTCGAACGTCTGCGCGGCGGTGTGCGACTTCTGTGCGTTCTACCGACCGGTCGACCATGTCGAGGCGTACGTGCTGCCGCTCGAAACGCTCTACGAGAAGATCGCAGAGACCGTGGCCCTCGGCGGGGACCAGATTCTCATGCAAGGCGGGCTGCACCCGAAGTTGCCGCTGGAGTGGTACGAGGACACGCTCCGTGCCCTCAAGGCCCGCTTCCCCCAAGTGAACATCCACGGGTTCAGCCCGCCGGAGATCTACCACTTTTCCAAGATGACCAAGCTCCCGCTGGAGACGGTGCTGGAGCGGCTCAAGGCGGCGGGCCTCGGCAGCCTCCCCGGCGGCGGCGAGATCCTCGTCGACCGCGTGCGCAAACTCATCACGCGCGGCAAGGTGTTGACCGATGGCTGGCTCGATGTGAACCGCGTCTGGCACAACATGGGCGGCGTCAGCTCCTGCACCATGATGTTCGGGCATGTCGAGACACTGGAGGAGCGGATCGAGCACCTCGATCGCCTGCGACAGCTGCAAGATGAGACGCACGGGTTCACTGCGTTTATCTGCTGGACGCACCAGTCGCCGAAGATCGCTCCGTGGTTCGGGAAGGACGCCGAAGAGGGCCGCAAGGGGGGCGTCGATATGTCGCACATGCCCGAGGTCGGAGCGTTTGAGTACCTCAAGACGCAGGCTGTCGCGCGGCTCTACCTCGATAACATCCCCAACATCCAATCGTCATGGGTGACCCAGGGCGAGAAGATCGGCCAGATGGCCCTGATGTTCGGGGCCAACGACATGGGCAGCCTGATGATCGAAGAGAACGTCGTGGCCCAGGCCGGAACCGTGTTCCACCTGACCCTCGACACGATCAAACGCTGCATCACCGACGCCGGGTATCAACCGAGACAGCGGAACGTAAGGTACGAGCTGATCGGGGCATAATCGCCCGCTGATCGCCCAAAGTCGCTGATCGCTCCGCCGATCAGAACGTCGCCGAGGATCGGGCTCTGTTCTCAGCCAACGTTCTGATCGCGGAGCGATCAGCGGCGGGGTGGCCCAGACGTGGCTTTGCACGTCTGGGTGACGAAGGAGCAAGAGGACCACTCCCATCGACTTGTCACTCCGCCAGCCTCTTGTTGCTCTGCAACCCAGACGCTCAAAGCAGCGTCTGGGCCACCCTGCCTGACTCTTCGCCAACCAGAGAATTCTCACTTGCCCCAAGAACGATCAGGCACAGCCTGACCTACCTCTCCTGTGTTCCGATCATCGGTGAATCATGCAAAGTCTAACTGCGTTTGAGTCAGATGTCCTGAAAAAGCTTGTCGACGGTGATGACAAGGTGCTGGTGTGCTTGGCTCAACAGTTGGAGCGAGCAATTGTCATTAATCGTGAGCACACGGGAGTCGGACAATATGTCAAGCTTGGATTTTCATTACCTGTTACTCCACTCGATGGATGTGCGTCGTTTTGTTTTGGGGATGTTGAGGCCGAGGTTGAAGGAGTTCCGAATGGAGCTGGTTTCCTTCTGTGGGTAGAGAACGGAGTCATCAGTGATCTGGAGATGTACACTT
>JAYTWO010000291.1:0-4976 GCA_043743415.1 Planctomycetota bacterium | reverse complement strand
TCGGGGACCAGTTCATGCACGACGAGTTGATACGTTCCGCGCGCCGGGTAGAGGTCGAGTTGACCGACGGCGACGACTTCGAGACCGTCTTTGAGCTGGAACTTCAACTGCCGCGCGGTGTCGCGCCACAGCACCGCTCGCAATTGGGCACTGCTGTCCTTGAGGGTCAGGAACACGTGCCCGTTGGCGCTCCGGCTGACGTTGGAGACCTCGCCCCGGATGGCGACGAGGGGGAAGTGGTCCTCGACATGCGACTTCAACAAGCCGGTGAATTCGGAGACGCTCAGGATGGGGATTTGCTGCGGCACGTCGGAGGCTCGGAGTGGGAGAGGCTTTCAGTGCCTCGTCAGGGCTAAGGGTCGGGTCCCAAACAACTTCCCGATTTGATTTTGAACAGAAGGCAACGAAGGAAACGAAGAGACTCCGAACTTGATCCTTTGTTTCCTTCGTGACCTTCTGTTCAACTCATACGTGTCAAAACGGGAAGTTGTTTTGGACCATGTCGTAAGAACTGGGGTTGAGCCAAGCCCGCCTGGGAGGGCGAACCCACAAATCAAACCTTGACCGGGCTTCCAGCCTGCCATCTTCGTCAATCCGCCCTGACAGGCTGAAAGCCGATCCTACGCACGCGGCTTTACAACCCCAGCGACAGCAAGTACAGCCCCAGCAGAATCAGCGCCATGAAGAACAGAATCTGCATGAACAGACGCACCGACTTCCGCATGATGGTGGGCGTTGACTCATAGCGGGTCGCGGTCCAGACCAAGCTGACGACGGCGGCCAGCGGGAGGAGATTCAGGGTGTATTGCATGATTGGATCTCCGGGGAAGTGAGCTGCGAGTGTGCGTTCTGGCGACCGTAGCGACCTTCGCCAGAAGGTGGGCGAACCGGGGGTGGCATTCGCCGGTGCCAGGAGACTTCCGAAGTCTCGGAAGGCTTCGGAAGTCTTACCCTCACGTTCTGGCGAACGTCTCTACACGGCGGGCGTCGGGGCGGTCTCCTCGTCGGTGATCCCATAGGCCGGACCCTCGACGGCATCCCAGATCGCCAGCAGATTCATCAGCCCCGCGACCCACACAAACACCATCGCCAGCTCCTGGTACTTGCCCCGCTCCCGATGCCACTCGACTTCCTCAACCTGGTCGAGCGGACAGGCGAACCAGTTCAGCAGGGAGCGCGGAACGCTGCCCTTCAGTTCCCCGAGGTACTCTCCCTTCTCATCAGTGACCGAACTCACCACCGGGGCTTGTCGACCGGAGCGGACCGGCTGATCGAGACGGACGTTGTCTTTGAGTTTCAGTGCGATCGGTTGCCCATCGAGCGTGCCGGTGAACTGTCCCGCGATCGCGGGACCGAAGTCGTTCTGAGCAGGGACCAGCGAGAGCGTGCCCGTGACGAGACCGGAACGATTGCCGGTCGGCTCCCGCAGTTCGACCTGTCCCGTGAAGGCGAACTCCTGGGGACCGGAGATCGTGTCGGGCGACTTGTTGGATTCGCTGTAGTAGCGTTCGGATTGGCAGAGTGCCCACAAGGCTGGCAGCCCCACTCCGGCTTGTCCTCCGAACTTCAGGACGACGGGCAGGCTGGCCCCCTTCTCGATGGGCGGAGCCTGGAGGGCCTTCCAGTCCGACATCGCCATACCGGTCCACCACGATCCCCAGATACATAGGGAGAACACGAACGCCTTGAAGAAGCGCTTCTGGTAAAAGTGCCCAGCCCCCGGGAACAGAAACGCCAATACCCCGGCGATCACCGGATTCTTGAGATCCACTTTGAGGGGCGGCACGGTCATGGAATGGCACTCGGACAATGGTTCGGCACTGCGAGCCGAATTCTAGGGATTCGCTTCGAGCAGGGCTAGGCGTTTCGCCCCCACGCCGACGGCGCGGGGGGCATTTGAGCGACGCACCGCATCGAGACTCACGCTGCGGTGCGTTGTGCTACATTCACGCGGCCCCGGAACTTTTCAGGATCGGCACCAACAGGGCCACGAACACGAACAGCACCACCACCGCCATCAGCAGCAACAGCACCGGCTCCAACAGCCGCACCACCATTTGCAGCTCGCGGTCGCTGCGGCGTTCGAGGTTGTCGGAGATGCCGATCAGTACGTTTTCGAGGTTGTTCGCCTCCTCGGCGACGGCGATCATCTCGACCACTTCGACCGGGAATTCGCCGCTGGCACCCAGCGGGCGGGCCAGCGATTTCCCGGCGGTGATGTTCTCGGTGGCCTTGTCGATGGCGTCGGCCAGCACCTTGTTGCCGGTCGCGTCCTTGGCGATCTTGAGCGACTGGAGTAGCGGCACTCCGTTCTGCATCAGTGTGCCCAGGACGCGGCAGAAGCGGGCGATGGCCAGGCTGCGAATGACGCGACCGAGGCCGGGAGCTTTGATTTGGAACCGGCTCCAGAAGGCTTGGCCATCGGGCGTCTGGAGCCAGTATCCCAGTCCGTACACGCCCGCCACAATCGCGATGAGGCCGTAGACCCAATAATTCTGGACACCATCGCTGATCCCCATCAGAGCGGTCGTGGCCCAGGGGAGCTCACCGAGTTCCTCCATCCGCTCGAACGTCCCGGAGAACTTGGGCACGAAGAACACGATCAGCACCGAAACGACCGTAATGCCGACCACCACCAGAAACATCGGATACACCAGCGCCCCGATGACGCTCGATTTCATCTCCTCTTGATGTTCTGTGATCGTCGCGATGCGTTTGAGCACATCTTCCAGGAAGCCGCCCTCCTCGCCCGCCCGGATCATGCTGCACACCAGCTCGCTGAACGCCTTGGGATGGACTCGCATCGAGTCATACAGCCGCGTGCCGTCCGCCACCGAGGCCCGCACCTCTGTCAGCACCGCTTTCAACGCCGGTTGCCGCGTCTGGCCTTCGAGCAGCTCGAGCGACCGCAGCAGTGGCACGCCCGACTTTAACAGGTCCGCGAGTTGGGAATAGAAATTCGCCAAGTGCCGCGCGGGCACTCGCCGGATGGCCTGCTTCTTCTGCGTCTTGGCTGCCTCTGCCATCTCGATCTTGAGGGGAAACAATTGCTTGGCAGAGAGCTGGGCCAGTGCATCCTGCGGCGAGGTGGCATCAATCACGCCGTTGACCGCAGCTCCGGTGGCGTTCCGCGCGGTGTATTCGAAGTCGGGCATCTCAGGTGGCAATCATCCCGGAGGAACATCGATCCGCGCGATCAGGTCTGGGGACGAGTCTAGCATTTCGCCGGGAGGGTTGGGGAGTGCGGGTGGGGAAATGGCGTAGAACGGAAGTAATGCACACACCGCCGCAACTCCCGCGCCGTTGCGTTGTTGCAATTTTCGCCGATTTCGATAGTCTTTCCGAATTGTGAATTCGCGGTCCGAAGGCCGACGGAGAGGGATCTTCGTTTGGCTCGTGGAATTCAGTTGGTGGCGAGCGGTCAAGGCTGGACGTAACAGCCTGCTCGCACAGTGGTTCGGGAACTCGGAGATGTTGACTTTGGACATTCTTTCGACGATGAAAGACAGCCCCTCTTTTGGGCGTGAAGAGGTCAAGCGTGTGCTGGGAGCGGCCACGGGCCCCGGGGCGGCGGAGTTCCGTCGCGTCGTGGATGAGGTTCATCGCGAGGCGATCAGCAACCCGTCCCTGAAGGTCCGCGCGGGCGTCGGCTACTTCTTCCTGGGCCAGCCGCAAAAATCGGCGGACGCTCTCGAAGGCTGCAAGGACGGCATGGGCCGCTACTACCGGGGGCAGGCTCTGTCCACACTCGGTAAGCACGAAGAGGCTGCCAAGGAATTCGATGAGGCCATCAAGCACGGCGAGAACAAAGTCGAATGCACCCTCCGCAAGGCGGGTGAGGTTCGCAAGCAGCTCAAGCTCGATGAAGCCGAGCAGATCATTCGCAGCACCGGTTCGGAAGGAGCCCGCCAGGCGGAATACTCCTATCAGATGGGCTGCGTGATGGCTGATCGCGGCGACACGTATGGGGCCATCGAATACTTCGAACGCGCCGTCGACATGGACCCGCACCATCAGCGGGCGCTGTTCGCGTTGGCCCTCCAGGCCGCGCGGCAGGGGAACGACGAAGAGTCGATCCAGCTTTACGAACGCTGCCTCTCGAAGCCTCCATACTACCAGGGGGCTCTGCTGAATCTTGGCCTCCTGTATGAGGACAAAGAGAATTACCAAGCCGCCCAATACTGCTTCGAGCGCGTCCTGCGCTACGATCCGAACAACGAGTGGGCTCTGCTGTACCTCAAGGATATTGAGGCCACCAGCAGCATGTACTACGACGAAGAGACGCTCAAGCAGCAGCAGAAGCTGGAGCATCTCCTCAGCCGTCCAGTCACGGACTTCGAACTCTCCGTCCGCAGCCGCAACTGCCTGCAAGGGATGGATATTCGCTGCCTGGGCGATCTGACGCGGATCAACGAGCCGGACCTGCTGGCGGGCAAGAATTTCGGCGAAACGTCGCTGAAAGAAGTCCGCGAGTTGATGGCCCTGCACAATCTCAAGATTGGGCAAGCCGTCAACGAAAAGGCCCGCGACGCCGCCCCGGACTTCCGCGACCTCAGCCCGGAAGAACAGGCCACCCTGCAAACGCCGATCGCCGACCTCAACCTGTCGGTCCGTTCTCGCAAGTGCATGACGCGCCTGAATATCACCACCGCGGGCGAGCTGTGCCAGCGGACTCCCGACGAACTGATGGGAGCCAAGAATTTCGGCGTGACCTCGCTGAACGAAGTCCGTGCCAAGCTGTCAGATCTCGGCATGCGGTTGCGAAATGACTGATTCGGACTCGACGCACCGAACCAGAATCACGGGAGTGTCCGCCCAGCGGATGCTCCCTTTTTCATGGGGGGGGGGCAAGTCGTCCGATGGGCAATCCTGCCCATCCTCCGAGCGAAGTTCGCTCGCCAGGAAAGGGGACCTGGGTCGGGAACGACTCGCGACCAAGAACGAACCCGCTCTGGTCGGCCACACGTGACGGGACG
>JAYTWO010000290.1:0-18427 GCA_043743415.1 Planctomycetota bacterium | reverse complement strand
CTCGATGCCTGAGATTTGATACCCCAAGCATTGTCACGGAGGCTCACACTTTGAACCAAGCCCAGTTCCCGACGACGCTGAAAAGTGCAAAAGTCGAGGTACCGGCCTGTTGTTATATCCGCTGGGTTTTTCTTTTTGCGTGGGATTTCCCCTTCCCCGGTGCGCAGGGGGGCTGCGGTTGGGGGGTGCGGTTTTGAATTGGGCGGCGTTCAGGGGGCAGCGGTGGACGGTGGGGGATCGGGGCCGAAAGGTGGGAAACAAAGGTGTCAGGGAAACAAAGGGAAACAAAGGTGTCAGGAACCAATATCGGGCACGCCCACACGACGCAAGCTGCGATTATTGCGAGAACGGTTCCTGACACCTTTGATTCCCCCCTGTTCGGCAAGCGCCCGTATGTCTTTCGCGTGTCGAATTGCGTGATGCGATCTCTGACCCGGAATGAACGGTGAAGCGTCTCTCTGAAGAACTTGTCTTCGTGCTACGGCAATGGCACCTGTACGGGGTGCATCAGATACCCCACGAGGTCGCGGACCTGCTCGGCGGTGAGCGTCTGCAACTGGCCATCAGGCATCAGCGAGACTGTCGAGGGTTTGACTTCCTCGATCTCACTCAGCTCGATCGTTGTGCGCTCCTTGGCAGTTTGCAGCGTCAACGTCTTGTCATTGCGAGTGGCCACGATGCCGTTCAGCACGCGACCATCATTGAGGACCACGACCGACAGGCGGTACTCAGCCCCGACGGTGGCGCTGGGGTCGACCATGTTCAGCAGCAGGTAATCAAGGCTCGCCCGCCCGGCTCCGGTCAGGTCGGGTCCGATCGTTTCGCCATGCCCGTAGAGCCGGTGGCAGTTCGCACAGGTCTTCTGGAACAGCACCCGCCCCTGCCCCTTGTCGGCCTTCGCCAACACCTCGGGCGTCAGTTGTTTCTTGAGAGACTCGATCAATGCGACCTTCTCTGCCGGTGAGTCCCGCAGCTCGCCCCACACCTCGGTCAGTTGCTTCGACAGGTCCGCGTTCTCGAAGCTGTGAATCTGGCGGGCATGAACCGGAGTGAGGTCGGTGCGGGTGATCTTGCCGTCTTTCATCTCCTGGAGCAGAGCCAGTGCGAAGCTCGGTCGCGAGGCGAGGGCGTCGATGAGTGCCGGGCGTTCGGCGGGGTAAAAACTGCGGTAACTCTTGGCGAGTCGCTGAGCGAGAGCGGGGTCGTCGATGCCGGTGAGTCCGCCGACGGCGATGGTGTTGAGCGACCGCACCGTGAGGGCCTCTTCGCAGATCGTCCGCAGGTCATCGGGCTTGAGGGCGATCAGTGTGGTGAGGGCCGCCTTGCGACTGGCGAGGCTGGCCTTGCCGTCCCGCACGATGCGTTTCACTTCATCGAGCGCGCGGCCATTGCCGAACAGCAGATTGAGATGACTCACCCGCTCGGTGATCGCCGGGTTCGAGGAGACGGCGGCGAGCGACTCAATCGCCTTCCAGTTCGCTGGAGCCGTCAGCTTGTGCCGCCCGACGAAGGCTTCGTCCATGCCTTGCAGTACATCGGCCAGCACCTTCTCGCGGGCGGGCGGCGACTCGATTTGAGACAGCTCCACCAGCAGCCCATCAATCACCCCTGGTCGCTGGTCGATCATCTCTGCCAACCGCCGCGCGATCAGCCGCCGCGTCGTCGGCAATTGGCACTTGACGGCCAGCTGACCAAGCCCGGTCGGGTCCGACTCGGCTACCGGGATGAGTCCGTGCCAGACCATCAGCGGGAGATTGTGGTCGTCGGCATCGGCGGGGTTCAACACAAGCCAGTGAGCGAGTTTGAGGCGGCGATTCACCGGGAGACGCTGGAGGGCAGAAGCGAGGGCCAGTCGGACGGGGCCAGACTTCTCGACCTTCGCCAACTCGATCAACTGCCGAACAGTCTTCTCTCTCGGTGTGACCGCCTGCGGGTGCGGCCTCCCCATGATTGTGTCGAGCGGCAGGCCATCGACGAGTTCTTGAACCGCCAAGGACCGAAATGGGGCATGCGTTTCGACCCACGCGTCCCTCGCATCTTGACCGGCTAGTGGGATAAAGCCTTCGGTTTGTAACAGTTCATCAATGTCCTTCGGATCGATCCAGCCAAGTCCGCGAAGCGTTTGCAAGGGTTCGAGCCGCCCGGGGTCGCACATCACATTGTCATGGAGCAGCGAATTCACCTGTTCCATTTCAGCGAGATCTTGCCGAATCGCCTCCTCGCGCCAGAGCAGTTCCTGTCGGGCCTGTCTCACGAACCAATTGTTCGTCTCGCCTTTGCTGTAGCTGCTGTGCAACTCGATGAGTTCGCGATTCGAGAGGCTGTGGAGATCATCGGGAGGCAGACGCTTGGGGGTGCCATACGACACCTTGTAGATCCGCCCCGAGGAGCGATGCACGCCAGTGGAATCGTGGCACTCACCGGTGTCGCTCCAGTCGATGATGAACACGCTGCCATCGGGGCCGGTCGAGAGGTCGATCCCTCGGAACCAAGGGTCAGCTGCCTTCAGCATGTCCGGCTCGTGACGGGCGATGTTCCCGGCCCCGTGCGGTTCGATGCGCTCGACGTTGACCCGACGGCCATGAAAGTTAAGGGTCAGCAGCTTGCCGTCGTACTCCTTCGGCCAGTTGCCCCCCTGGTAAATCAAACACCCGCTGTGGGCATGCCCACCGCCGAGTTCATCATGCTTGCCGGTCGGATTCCGTGAGTCGGTCCAGTCCTTGCCGGTGTCCCAGTGGTAGTGGTCGGCGTGGGTGTCGATCATCTCGTAGACGTACGGGTTCGGGTCTTCGCTGTGGGGGCGTTTGTAGTGGGCCCCGGGGATAATTTGCCACAGGTGTCCGTTCACCGTGTTGACGAAGAACCCCTCGCCCTTCGAGTTCCAGTCGTGCCCCCACGGGTTGGTGGTGCCGTGGCAGAGCACCTCAAACGTCTTGCGAGTCGGGTGGAACCGCCAGATGCCGCCATTCAGCGGCACACGCTCCGCATCGGTCGTTCCCGGCACCCCGACTCGCCCTGGACTGCTCGCCCCGCAACGCCCATACAACCACCCATCCGGCCCCCACTTAATTCCATTCGCAAACGTATGGTAGTTATCGCGCGACGGCGTGAACCCATCCAGCATCACGACCGGCTCGCTATCGGGTTTGTCGTCGCGGTTCTTGTCCGGAATGAAGATCAACTGCGGCGGCGTCATCAGCCACACCCCGCCGCGCCCGACCTCCACACTGGTCAGCAGCTGCACATCGTCCGTGAAGACCTTGCGTTCGTCGAATTTCCCGTCGTTGTCCTTGTCCTCAAAGATCAGCACGCGATCGCGAAGGCTGAAGTCGTAGACCTTCGACCGGTCCGCGTAAGTATAGTTCTCCGCCACCCACAACCGCCCTCGCCCGTCCCACGTCATCGCGATCGGATTGCGGACATCCGGCTCAGCTGCGAAGACGGTGACGTGGAAGCCGGGTGGGACTTGGAAGCCCTTCGCGGCCTCCTCGGGAGAAAGCGGCAGGCCGGATTCTTTCGGTTCAGTGTCGTGCGGGGTGGGGAAGACCGGTGGGGGGGCTGGCTCTTGACTGAAGCCGAGCGAGACCAGTCCCGCGAGCCCGATGACGATGCCAGTTCCGATGTGTTTCACAGTGGTGCCTCGGCTCGTGCGGATGTGGAGTGGGGGAGAGTGGTGGGCACTGCGGCGTTCACTCATTCGCGGAGCGAGACGCACGCTGCCGGTCCGCGTCGAATGCCTCGACCTCGAACGGATTCTCCCAATAGGGATCGCGACCCACGAGCCAGAGGACCGCCGAGCTGAGCAGATACGCGGGCAGGAACAGCGGTCCCCAGCGTTCGTATTGCCGGACGTGGACCCACTCGTGGAGACGGATCGTTTCCAGATCGGAGTCCGACACGCCGAGGATCACATGCCCGAGGGTCATCCCTCGCGCATGGATGAATCGCGAGTGCAGCAGTCCAGTCACCGCTCCACCCCAGAACTCCAGCGTGGGGCCGATCCGCTGTGCCTTTCCCCCGGTACACAGACCCACGGTCCCCACGATCAGTCCGATCAGGGAAGCGGGTGCTGCCCAGAGCCAACAGAGCAACTGCCGGGGCCAAGGACGCCGGGCGGACTCAGTCGGGGGGGCCGACATGGGGTGGGGCGCTCCGCTGCAAGAGTCACGACGCGGAGCGTCGTGCTACATTTTCGGAATCTGCATCAGCGTGTAGTACGCATCGTCGTGCAGCAGCGGCTGGCCCTTCGCCGAGCGAACGCCGGTCGAGTGCAACTCGTGGATGTGTCCCTGTTGCAGGCCGTTGATCTTCAGCTTCACCGACTGGCCATCGGCGGCGACCGTGGCGCTCTCGATGGTCGGGGTCGTCTCGTCGACGACCGGGCTGCCGTAGCTGGATTGGAAGATGTAGGTGTAGGCGCTGAGCTTGTAGGACTCGATCTTGCTGGCCGTGGCCGGGTCGACCGGCTCGGTGAAGGTCAGCTCGAAGCCGTCTGGTCGGGCCTTCATTTCGAGGACTTCGAACGGCACCTTGCCGGTCCAGTCGACACGCTCGACCGCGAACGGCAGCGACCCGCGCGACCCCCAGCCGCGGTTGGTTCCCCCGACGAACATGGAGCCGCTGGGGGTCATCTCGATGGGGACGTTGCCTGAGCCGAACCCCTTGAGGAAGCTGTAACAGGCTCCCTGGTAGCGACCGTTGACCTTCTCCAGCGTGCAGCGCATGACGGTGCTGGCTGATTGATCGGCGACGAACATCTGTCCGGCAAAGGGGCCGAACTTGCCTGCGGTGTTGTCGTAGGTCACTCCGCTGGCGGAGTTCCCCATCTTGGCGTACGGAAACATCACGACGGGGGGCAGGTACTCCGGAATCTTATCGGCCTCGATGTGGAAGCGGCTGCCGGAGACCGGTTCTTTGGGCTTGGGGCCCATTGCGGCTTTGGCAGCGGGTTCGTCGTACCATTTGAAGCCGCCGGGATGGCCGACGAACTTGCCGGGGACGAGTTGTTTGAGTTCGCAGGTGCCGTTCCACGGGCCTTGGTTGTCGGTGTAGAACACATCGCCTTCGGGGCCAAATCCGATGCCGCCGGGGGAGCGGACTCCGCTGGTGGTCGGGACCATTTTGCCGTCGGCATTCACTCGCAGGCACCAGCCGCGATACTTCGCGTTGCTGTCGAACGACCCGGTCAGGCACAGCACCAGCCACAGATCACCCTGGGGATCGAACTTCGAGCCAAAGGTGTACTCGTGGTAGTCGCCGTTGAGTTCGAAATCGTCGTTGACGATCTCGAACTGGTCGGCCACGCCGTCCCCGTCGCGGTCCTTGATCCGCGAAACATCGCAACGCTGCACGACGTACAGCCACCCCTCGCGCTCGGCGAGGCCCAGGACTTCATGCAGCCCGTGAGCAAAGCGTTTAAACTGGCTGGCCTTGACCTCTTTGGCAAAGGGGTCGGTGACGATCCACACCTCACCTCGACGGGATGAAACGGCCATCTTGCCGTCGGGCAGCAGGCAGAACGCCCCGGCTTCCAGCACCACATCCTTCGGCACTTCGAAGCGGGTGATCGGGAAGTAGTCGGCTTCCGTGGGAGCTGCGGGCGGCGGATCGGCAGCCCGCACGACGCTGGCACAGGCCAGCACTCCGCACAACCACAATCCCCAGCGAGTGATTTGAGCCATCACAGGTTTCTCTTTCCACCACGGTTCACGGATACCCAAAGGCGCGTCATCGCAACTCGCCTTCGCACGAAGCTCTTGTTTACTGGACGCGGCCTGAGACAGCAAGTGGAGGCGTTCGTTGTGTCTGCGGCGCGAGTGGTCGCGGCTCACTCATGCAACTGGAGAATGCTCCGCTTCGCAAAGCCTTCGCGTCGCAGCTAAACGGGCAGAGGGTGGCGGGTGGCGGACGCGACTTGGGACAACAAGCGGATTGCCACAAGGGGCGGTGTCGTGTAGCCTTCTCCCCTTGAATTCCCGCAGCCCGTACAAGGGCTCAACAGGTTGGATGGATCGCATGACGAACTCGCCGGAGCCGATGGACGACGACAACCGCCGCGACAACCGCAAGGGAGACACTCCTCCCCGAAGCGGTTTGTTGTTTTTGCTGCTGCTGATCGGCGTGATGGGAGTCGTCGCGGTCGCGTGGCAGTCACTGTCCAGCGTCTGGTCGGCGGTACGGGTCGACTACTCGACGTTTCTGCAGCAGGTCAAAGACAAGAACGTCCGCCGAGTCCGCATCGACGGGTTCAGCATTCAAGGCGAGTGGGTCAAGATCCCTCCCCCCGGAAAGCTCGCGGACGGGGTCACCGACGTGACGTACCGCAAGGAGTTCAACACCTCGATACCCCTGATTGAGGACCGCAAGCTGCTGGAGGCCCTGCTGGAGGGGAATGCGGAAGTCTCCTCGAATCAGACGAGTCCCGGAGGCTGGATCGATCTGATCGGCACGATGGTCATGATCGGCGTGTCGGTGTTCATCCTGTTCTTCATTATGCGCCGGTCGCAAGATCCATTTGGTGGCGGCGGGGTGTTCGGCAACTTCGCCCGCAGCCAGGCCAAGCGGTTCGCTCCCAGCGAAATCCGCACCACGTTCGACGATGTGGCGGGGATGGAGCACGCCAAGCTGGAGTTGCAGGAGATCGTGGAGTTCCTCAAGGAACCGGCCAAGTTCCAACGTCTGGGGGCTCAGATTCCCAAGGGGGTGCTGATGATGGGATCGCCCGGCACCGGCAAGACGCTGATGGCGCGAGCGGTGGCGGGAGAGGCCGGGGTGCCGTTCTTCGCGATCAACGGATCTGAATTCATCCAGATGTTTGTCGGAGTCGGAGCCAGCCGGGTCCGCGACCTGTTTCGGACCGCCAAGGAGAACTCACCCTCGATCATGTTCATCGACGAGATCGATGCCGTCGGGCGAGTTCGCGGTGCGGGGTTCGGCGGGGGGCATGACGAGCGCGAGCAGACGTTGAACCAGATTCTGAGCGAGATGGACGGGTTTGCCCCCACCGAAGCGGTGATCGTCATCGCTGCCACCAACCGGCCCGATGTCCTCGACCCGGCGCTATTGCGACCCGGTCGATTTGACCGCCATGTGACCGTCGAGCGCCCCACCCGCAAGGGACGGGTCGGCGTCCTCAAGGTCCACAGCCGCAAGGTGCCACTGTCCGATGACGTGAATCTGGACGAAATTGCCGGAGGCACGATTGGGTTCTCCGGAGCGGACCTCAAGAACCTCGTCAACGAGGCGGCCCTGCACGCTGCGCGCGGGAACAAGTCGGTCGTCGAACGCGTCGACTTCGAGTCGGCCAAAGACAAGATCGTGATGGGGGCCAAGCGTGAGGAAATCCTCACCGACCAGGAAAAGCGGATGACCGCCTACCACGAGGCGGGGCACGCTCTCATCGGGTGGCTGCTGCCGGAAGTCGATCCGGTTTACAAGGTCACGATCGTCCCGCGCGGGCGGTCGCTGGGGGTGACGTACTTCCAGCCGAATGAGGAACGCCTGAACATGGGCGAGAAGCAGATGCACTCCCAGTTGTCGATGGCCATGGGAGGCCGCGTCGCCGAGAAAATGGTGTTCGACGAATACACCGCAGGAGCCCAAAGCGACCTGAAGCGGGCGACCTCCATCGCTCGCAAGATGGTCGGTCAGTGGGGCATGAGCGACACCATCGGTCCGGTGGCCTTCCGCGACGGCGAGGAAAACCCGTTCCTCGGCAAGGAACTCCACGAGCAACGCCAGTACAGCGAGCAGACCGCCGCAATCATCGACTCGGAGGTTCAGCGGTTCCTCAACGAAGCCCAACAGCGGGCGCTCCAGCTACTCACCGAGCATCGCGACAAGCTGGACAAGATTGCGAACGCCCTCCTGGAAGAAGAGTTGGTGGAGCATGACGACCTCGTCAAGCTGATTGGTCCAGCCGTGCCGCGAACGTACGCGCCGATCAAGAAGGAAGAGTAAGCGGCCACGTAGAACGGAATTCATTCCGTTCTGGTACGTGCCGTGAACGGAATGAACTCCGTTCTACCGTTCGGCTCCCGGCTGCGGTACAGTGTTCGCACCATGACCAAGAAGACCAGCCGACGCGATACGGGCAGCTTGATCGAGCTTGAATCGACGCCACGGCAGCGATACCTCTGCCGCTTTGCCCCCAAGCGAGTGCCGCACCGGTTCGCGGATGTGCTCATCATTGGGTCGGGAATCGCGGGCGTGCGGGCGGCATTAGAGATCGACCCGAAGCTGCGGGTTGTGGTCGTCACCAAGGATCGGTTGGAGTTGTCGAATAGTGCCTGGGCCCAGGGCGGCATAGCGGGGGTTCTCGACCCGAGTGACACGGTTAGCAACCACGCCGAGGACACCCTGACCGCCGGAGCGGGGCTGTGTGATCGCCGCGTGGTCGACGCCGTGGTGAATTCGGCCCCGGACCTGATTCGCGAGCTGGTCCGCTTCGGGGCTAATTTCGACGAACGCAACGGCATCATCGACCTGACCACCGAAGGCGGTCACAGCCACCCGCGAGTGGCCCATGCCCTCGGTGATGCGACCGGGAAAGAGGTCATGCGGGCGCTCATCGACCGGCTGCGCGGGCAGCCGGGATGCGAGATTTGGGAGAAGACGTTCACGATTGACCTGCTGACTCACCACCAGAAATGCGAGGGGGCGCTGGTCTGGAACCCCGGACACGGCAAGACATTCATCTGGGCCAAGCAAACGATCCTCTGCACTGGCGGGGCGGGGCAGCTGTATCGCGAGACGACGAACCCGGCGATCGCGACTGCCGATGGGCATGCGGTGGCGTTTCGGGCCGGGGCGACGGTGCGGGACATGGAGATGATGCAGTTCCACCCGACCGTGCTGTACATCGCCGGGGGTTCGCGGCATTTGATTTCGGAGGCGGTGCGAGGCGAGGGGGCCCATCTGATCGATAGTCGCGGGTATCGCTTCATGTCCGATTATCACCCGTCGCTGGAGTTGGCCCCGCGAGACATCGTGAGCCGCGCGATCACCGAACAGATGGAGAAGACGCGACACGCCTGCGTGTATCTCGATCTGCGGCATCTGCCCGAGTCGAAGGTCATCGAACGCTTCCCGCACATTCGCAAGGTGTGCCAGGAGTTCGGCCTCGACCTCGCCAAAGACCCGATTCCGGTGAGGCCCGGTGCCCACTACATGATCGGCGGGTTGACTGTCGACCTCGAAGGCCGGACCTCGCTGCCGAACTTGTGGGCGGCGGGAGAAGTGACGAGCACCGGCCTGCATGGAGCCAACCGGCTGGCCTCGAACAGCTTGCTCGAGGGGCTGTACTACGGGCTGCGCTGCGGACGTGGAGCGAGCGCGGCAGCCCAGGCGATCCCCGATGACTTCTGTATTACGCCTCTGGTGTCGGAGGGCCCGGCCTCGGCCAACTTGCCGTCAGACGAGCTGAACCTCGTCGACTTGCGGAACTCGCTAGCCAGCCTGATGGGCCGCCATGTCGGCATCCGCCGTGACGAAGAGGGGCTCGCCGCCGCTGCGGAGCAAGTTGAGTTTTGGGACCGGTATGTCTCCTTGCGGGAGTTCCACACGGTCGAGGGGTGGGAGCTGCAAAACATGCTGCTGGTGGCGAAGCTGATGATCCAGTCGGCCCGGGCTCGCCAGGAAAGCCGGGGCGTCCATTTCCGCAGCGACTTCCCGCAGCCGGTGTATGAGCCGCAGACGCATGTGGTGACGCATCGCGCGGGGCTGTGAGTGGGATAGGCTTCCAGCCTGTCTTCCTCGGTCGTGAGCGGCTGGGCGCTAGCCGCCGGTGCTTCTCACCGGGACCAACTGGAACGTGGTGATTGGACGAACCACGGCCAGAAGAACCGGCGGCAAGCGACGAACCGCTCACGAAATGGGACGATTCGTGCGGCGTTCTGTATTGATGACAGGCTATCCCACGTCCGTTCCCTCTTCCCGGAACTGCCCCCGGTCGACAGAATACAGTCGACCGGGGGCAGGGACGCTTCTGGACTGACGAGGAGTTTGCGTGATGACCGATTCGATGTCGCGAACCAGCCGGGTGCGGCTGCTGCTGGTGCTGCTGGTGTCGCTAGTGGGGTGTGACCAGGCAAGCAAGGAGTACGCGGTCACGCACTGGAAAGGCCAGCCTCGGCAGAGCTACCTCGGCGACCTCTTTCGGATTGAGTATGCGGAGAACAGCGGGGCGTTTCTGAGCCTGTTTGGGAATCTGTCGCCGAATGTGCGCTATGCCATCCTGGTGATTGGGAATGGTCTGTTGTTGATGGTCTTGGTGATCGGGATTCTCGTGATGCCGCAGATCGATCGCTGGAGCTATCTGGCGTGGGCGCTGGTCTTCGCGGGGGGGATTGGGAACCTGATCGACCGCATACGGATCAATGCTGTGATTGACTTTCTAAACCTGGGGATCGGTCCGCTCCGCACGGGGATTTTTAATGTGGCCGACATGGCGATTACGGCGGGATTTTTGATGCTCGTGCCGCAGCTCTTTCGAGGGAATCCGAAAGAGACACCCGCCCCAGCGACGACGGGAACGTCCACATGAGGCGGGGGTGCCCAGTGTGGTACGACGCTCCGCGTCGTCCGTCACGACGCGGAGCGTCGTGCTACATTATTGGATTCCTTCTCGCCGGAGTGCTCACCGCCGAGGACCGCGTGACGCTGATCCCCGCTGGAGCGGTTGATCCAGTGATCCTCATCGGCTCGGTCGAGGACTACACCGGGCAGGAACTGGTCCTGCTGCGGCCCGGTGTGAACACCGCCGATCACTATCCCGCGAACACGATTCAGTCGGTGCAGACCTGGCGATCACCCACTCACGACCGGGGGATCGCTGAGTTCGACGCAGGGGCCACTCCGACCGCCGAGCAGTCGCTGCTCCAGGCCCTCCAGGACGAACCCCGCGAATGGGTGAAACGCGAGATACTCGCGCTGCTGGTTCGCTGTGCCATCCGACGCCAGGACTGGGGCACAGCCGGGACGAGGTTCCTGCACATCACCCACCAGGACGCGACCTCACCGCACTGGAACGTGGCCCCGATTCTGTGGGCTCCGCAATCGCTCGGCGACAACCCCAAAACGCTGGCTCGGTCGTGGCTCAAGCTGCCCGACTCGCCGTCGCGACTGCTCGCCGCGAGTTGGTTACTCCTCGATCCGGTGTACGGCGAGACCGCCACGAAGCAGTTGGATGACCTCGCGCGGGACTCCAATGGCATCGTGGCATCGCTGGCCCGATCCCAACTCTGGCGGCTGCGCTTGGGGTTGGAGTTGAGTGAACTCGATGTGCAGAAGTGGCGGAAGGAAGTGCGGCGGATGCCGCGTTCGTTGCGGTCGGGACCGCAGTACCTCGTCGGGCGCGGGCTGCTGCAACGCAGCGAACCGGGGGCGGCGGCGGCGGAGTTGTTGTGGTTGCCGATGGTCTACACAGACCATGAGGACTTGTCAGCCCGAGCGCTGGTGGATGCTGCGGGGGCTCTGGAACAAACGGGGCAGGTGAGCGAAGCGCTCACCCTCTACGACAGCGTCATCACGCAGTATGCGTGGTCCCCGTGGGCGAACGAGGCCCGCCAGGCCCGATCGGTCTTGTCCTCGCCGGTCGATTCGAGCGAGAATCCGGTGCGCTAGAGTGTGCGAGTCTCAAAGCCCAGGTGTTGCAACCCCTGGGCTTTCGAAAGCGTGACTCGCACCACACACGCCAAGGAGGGCGGCATGTTCGCAGTTCCATCCGACCGACCTCGACCGAACCCGTACTCGCGCCTCGTGCGCACGCTGGTCTGGGGCGTCGGCTTCACGCTGCTGTACTCTCGAGTCGCCCAGGCCGCCGACGGCAAGATCTTCGACAAGGGGGTGCTCAACGTTCGCGAGCTGCTGCGGGCTGGGGGCTTCATCGGGTACATCACGATCGCCCTCAGCGTCGCGATGGTGGCCCTGATCGTCGAGCATCTACTCACGATTCGCCGCAAGACTCTGATCCCCGATGGGTTCGCGGAGAAATGCGAGAAGCTGATCGGCAGCGGGCAATTGACGCAGGCCGAAACCTTGTGCCGCGAGCAGACGAGCCTGTTGTCGTACGTGGTCGGGATCGGGTTGCAGGAGGCCGACCTCGGGACGGCCACGATGGTCAAGGCCATGGAAGACGCCATCGCGGAGCAGTCCGCCCGGCTGATTCGCAAGATTGAGTACCTGTCTCTGATCGGGGCGATCGGTCCGATGTTGGGGCTGATGGGGACCGTGTGGGGCATGATTCAAGCGTTCGCCGAATTCGCCGAAAAAGTCGCTCCCCGCACCGCCGACTTCGCCCCCTCGATCTCCGAGGCCCTCGTGACCACGATGTTCGGGCTGATGGTGGCCGTCCCGGCGCAGATCGCCTTTGCCATGTTCCGCAACCGCATCGACAGCTACATCGCCGAGACCGCAGTGACCTCCGACACGATCATCGCCCCACTCAAGCGCAAGCTGTTACTCCAGTCGAAGCCCGAACCCCGCCCCGCTCGGACTGTGCTGCCGACACCGCCCGCATCGTCTCCACCGGACGGGGGACGCAGCCAATGAGACTCCCCTCGAAGCAATACCGGCGTGCGCTGCGGATGGACATGACCCCGCTGATCGACATGGTGTTCAATCTAGTGGTGTTCTTTCTGGTCGCCTCGCACTTCGCGAACGAGACCGACATCCCGGTCGAACTGCCGAGGGCCACGACCTCGCATGCGGATGAGGAAGACCCGCGCCGACTGGTCGTCACGATCACCGACGACGAAGAGTTACACATCGCGGACCAGCCGATCGACATGCCTCAACTTCAGGAACTGGTGCGAACCCAACTCGATCGCCACGGCCCCGAGTTCGCGGTGCAAATCCGCTCCGACCGGCGAGTGCCGTATCGCGCGGTGGAGCCGCTGCTGATGGAATGCTCGCGGCTCGGGGTCAAGCGGTTTGGGTTTAAGACGGCGGGAGAGTGATCGCTGCGGTCTGGGCCTTGATGATCGCGGCCTCCCGGTGTGTCGTCTTTCGCTCCGCGAAAGCACGTCCTTTCGCGGAGCGCAAGGCGACACTCTCGACACCGGCCCTTACGCCTCGGGGGTGAACCCCAGGACGATATTAAACTGGGCGTTCAGCTCGCCGACCTTGGAACCCTGGAGCGGTGCAAAGGCCACGGTGATCGCAGCGCGGGCCTTCGGATCGCGGACGGACTGGTAGATCCCGTCGCGGTCGTTGCCGGGGTGGTCCTGGATGTAGCACTGGGTCGTGAACGACTTTTGACCGGGAACCTTGACTCCGAAGTGAATGTGTGGGGTGCGGCCCGGATAGGAGACCGGCTTGATCGTGCGGAACAGGTACTCGCCGGTGGAGCCGGTGGTGAAGCGTCCGAAGCCTTGGAAGTTCCGGTCGCGCTTCTCGCCGTTGCTGCTGTCAGAGTGCAGGTAGGCCCCGTTGTTGTCGGCCTGCCAAATTTCGACGACGGCGTTGCGGATCGGCTGCCCGTTGGCTCCCAGAATCTTCCCGCTGAGGTAGGTAATCTCCCCGACACCCGGCGTGAGGCTGTCGTTCAGCACAATCAAATCGTTGTCGGTATCGAGTGGCAGCTTGTCGGGGTAGAACGGCCCCTCGGTCTGTGCGGGGGTCTTCACGAGTTCCTCGGCGAACAAGCCGGGCAACGTGAACAGGGCTGAACTGAAGGCTGTGGCTTGAAGGAACTGACGGCGGGAGGTGAGGGACATGAGGGCACCCAGTTTGATTCGAGAGACCGCCCCGTAGCGACGCTCGCCAGAGCGTGGGTGAGTCGCGGAAACACGGAACTTCGCTGCGGACGCTGGAGGAATCTGAGAGATCGTGGCACCTCTGTTCGCCCCCGTTCTGGCGAACGTGGCGACAGTGGGGGCCAAAAAAAACGCGTGACATCGTGCGGCACAGCCGACGATATCACGCGGATCGGTTCTGTGGCAACTAATTTGCGGGTGGGCGAGCATTGCCCGTCCCGCCGCCAGTACGACCACCGCCTTGGCCGCCGCGACCGCCACGAGCGGGGAACTCGAACTTGGCTCCCTGCATCTTGGTCCAGACTGCGGTTTGATCCGCAGTCAGGACTGCGGCCATGCCTTCGTCATAGGCTTTTCGCTTGGCAGTGCGTTCGGCCTGGGCCTTGGCGGCTTCTTCTTCGGACTGGTCCTGTCCTGGACGACCCCCACCGAATCCACCGGTCGGTGCGTTCGCGTCATTCAGGGTCTTGATCTTGGCGACCTGGTCTTCGGTCAGACCGAGTTGCTTCTGCACGTCTTCGCGGGACCAGGCGCGGACGCCTTCCTGCTGAACGCGGAGTTCGCTCAGGCGGGCCCACTGCTCGGGCTTGAGCAGGGCCTTGACCGCTTCGTCGGCCTGCTTGGCACGTTCGGCACCCGCAGCTCGCATTTCGCCGAAGCGCTTTGTGCGCTCTTCTTCGGAGAGCTTCTCGAACGCTTCTCGATCAAAGCCGCCAGCCCCAGCTCCCGCCGCAGCCGCAGTGCGAGCGGCCTCGCCGAGCTTGGCGAGTTCGGCTTTCTGCTCATCGGTGATCGAGACTTCCTTCTGGACGGCTTCCATCTGAAGCAGGCCGGAGATCCCGAAACCACCGAAGCCACCACGGCCGCCACCGAAACCACCACGACCGCCGCCGGGAGCTTGGGCGAACGACAGAGCGGGGGCTAGCAACAGCCCCGCCAACACAGCTGCAACACGAATCTTCGACGACAACACGTTTGAGTCTCCAGAGGGGGGGGAAGAACGTTGAGGGTTGAGGGGGCAGAAGGCAGAAGGATGAGTCCAGAGGCTATCGCTCAACGCTCAATGTTCCTCTACTTGGCCTTCACACAGTAGAGGGCCTTGTCGGAACGGATGAACAACTGACCGCCCGAGACAGCGGGGGTGCCGTTGAATTTGCTGTCATCGGAGGCGAACCTGTTCTCGGCCAGTGACTTGAATTCGGGGCCGGTCTGCCACACATGGGTCAGTCCGGACCGGGTGACGAGAATGAACTTATCGCCCACGAGGATGGGTGAGGCATAGTCTGACCCGCCCCCGCCACGGCCTCCACGACCACCCCGGCCCCCGCCAAGGCCAGCTTCCAGGCCAGGTTCTGGTCCTCGCCCCATTCCGCCGGGACTGACTCTCCCGCCGCAGCGACCCCGCTGCCGTTCGGGCCTCGGAACCTAGTCCAGTCGTCCGCACCGGCAAACGAACCAGTCGCCAGTACCCAGCCTGCGACAATTGCAGCTGCCTGCTTCAGATTCCACATGGAACGGGATTTCCGCGAGAGGTCGAGGTGGGGAACACGGTCGATGGAGAGGAGATCTCTCGTTGATGGCCCACAGACCGGAAGCCGCCTACGCTGCCTAGAACGCATCAGATGCGGACAATCTACACTCGTTCTGTTGGGATTTCGGCGACGCGAGGAGAAAAGATTCAGTTTGGCTGATCCTGTGATCGGGAGAATATCGAGGTGGACTTCCCCACGATTCGTGGGCCCGGGACTCGGAGAGGTTCCCCTCCCCCAAGGGGAGCCCTCGGAGAACTCGAGTGGCTTGTCTGGACTCAGAATCGGGATTGAAGTCCAGTCTGTTAGGGCTCATTCAACTATTGTTGGGGGAGGTGAGTCCCCATCTCGTGGAACCGCGCTGCTCGTGACAGTTCTTAATCCCCACGGGCCACGCCGTGAAGGATTTCGCCGGGACCATGTGGACAAGGTGGCCAACACGCTTCCGGCCCCCTCTCCCCCGCAGTGGAGTCCTCACTGAATGCCGAATCGAATGTGGGGCAGAGGGAGCAGAACCTTGGGAAACGACTTGCGGATCTCCTTCACGGCGTTACCCCGTGGGGGTTGATGATTCGGCCGATCCGTCGCGAAGATCGCAGGATGGCCATGTGACGATCCCCCAAAAAAGTCGGATCACACGAGGAGTGGAACGATCTGTCTGGCCGCCCCATTCCGGCTGCAGACTGAAATCAGACGCCACTTGACCGCCACCAGGCATGAAAATCAGGAGTGAGATTCAGATACCAGATCCCAGGGAGCAGACAGGCCAAGTTCGCCACCGACAATCGAGAAGCACTCACTCTGTTCCCCATTGCCCAGTTGCAGCGCAGTCGTGCTGACGCGATCAGCAGGGCCTGCATGTTCTCCAGTTCGCTCGTCAGAACAAGGCCCCCCTATCCACGCGTTCACAGCCACCTGATCGAGTGGGGACACGCTGGGGCACAGCATGGTATTTTCCATACCGATCGTCCGATCCGGTCGTAATAGTGGGGGCTGATGTCGATTCTTTGATGCCCGTTGTCCACTCTCGGCATGGAACCTGCAAAACCGTCCCCTGACACGCTTCTTGCAAGCTCCAGGAGACTTCCAGTGACTGCCGTTGGACCTGCCGACCGGATCAATCTGTTCGACTTCACCTCGCCGTCGATGCGGGCCTTTCATATGGCCTGGCTGGCGTTCTTTCTGTGCTTCTTCAGTTGGTTCGGCCTGTTTCCGTTGATGCCGATCATTCGAGAAGAGCTGCACCTGACGAAGGAGCAGATCGGCTGGTGCATGATTGGAGCGGGGGCGATCACGATGATTGCCCGACTCATCATTGGTGGCATCTGCGACAAGTATGGTCCTCGAAGAGCGTACGCCACATTGCTCGTTGTCAGTTCGGTGCCGGTCATGGCGATTGGGTTCGCACATGACTTCACGAGTTTCTTGATCCTGCGGATGCTGATCGGCGTGATCGGTGCGGCCTTTGTCATCACGCAATACCACACGTCGGTGATGTTCTCTCCGAAGTGCGTCGGAACCGCCAATGCGACGACCGCTGGCTGGGGCAACTTCGGCGGCGGGGCGACTCAAATCATCATGCCTCTGCTGTTGGCCGGACTGATGTCATTGGGGTTCTCGCAGGCGGTCGGCTGGCGGCTGTGCATGGTGATTGCCGGAGTGCTGTGCTGGGTGATGGCGTTTGCTTACTACAAACTGACGCAGGACCGACCGGATGGCTATGTCCCAGCTGCCAAGGGACCGAAGGTCTCCTTTGCCACCGTCTGTCGCGACCGTCGTGTGTGGGGCTTGGCCCTGGCTTATGCCGCCTGCTTCGGCACTGAGCTGACGATGAAGAGCATCGCCGTCCTGTACTACGTTGACTACTTCGACGCTTTCAAATCGATGGACACACTGACCGCCACCAAGTATGCCGGAATGCTGGCGGCTTTGTTCGGGGCCACGAACATCTTCGCCCGCACGCTGGGTGGTCTGTTCTCGGATCGCTTCGGTGCTGAGGGGAATCTGGCGGGTCGCGTCCGCTGGTTGTTCGTGACGCTGCTGGGCTGTGGATTGGCCCTGATGCTGTTCTCTCAGATGCGCGGTTTGTATGCAGCGGTGCCTGCGATGTTACTGCTCAGCACGCTGACGCAGATGTCATGCGGTGCGACTTTTGGAGTGGTGCCGTTCATGAACCGCAAGGGATTGGGAGCGGTGTCGGGGATCGTGGGAGCCGGTGGAAATGTCGGGTACATGGCCGCCGGGTTCCTGTTTAAGGCTGAGAACCTCTCCTGGCCCACAGCCATCCTGATTCTCGGATCGACCGTCATCGTCGCCGCGTTCGCGTGCTATGTGTTGATCTCATGGACCCCGGAAGAGGCCACCGAGACCCAGCCCGTCGTCGCGTGATTTCACACACGGCACGAATCGTGCATCACAACGACGTAGGACGGGCCCATTGGCCCGTCCAGTGTCGTCTTTTGCTCCGCGAAAGACCGCTCTTTCGCGGAGCGATAGACGACCATCACCTCCCTCTGCTCAAGGGATGGACGGGCCACATCGGCCCGTCCTACTTCACGCCATGCTTGCCACACTCGCCCCACCGCCGCCCCTGTCCCGTTCCCTCAGCGACCAGCAGACGCTCGTCATCGTCGGTAACGGCATGGTCGGACTCCGCTTCTGCGAGAAGCTGATCGAGGCCGACCCCCAGCGGCGGTTCAAGATCATCACGTTTTGTGAGGAGCCCCGCGCCGCCTACGACCGTGTCGGCCTCACCAGCTTCTTCGCCCATCGCGATGCCGAGAAGATGATGCTGGCCCGCAAGGGGTGGTACGAGGACCACGGCGTCGAGCTGCACATCGGTGACCGGGCGAACTTCATCGACCGCGAACGCCAGGTCGTGAAGTCGGACCGGGGCCGCGAGGTGGCCTACGACACGCTGGTCATGGCCACGGGGTCGTACCCATTCGTGCCGCCGATGCCGGGCGTCGAGAAGCAGGGAGTGTTCGTCTACCGCACGATCGAAGACCTCGAACGCATGATCGCCTATGCCAAGGGGGCCAAGACCTGTGCCGTGCTGGGCGGCGGTCTGCTGGGACTCGAAGCGGCCAAGGCGGTGTACGACCTCGGCCTGGAAGCCCACGTCATCGAGTTCAGCGGTCGGCT
>JAYTWO010000289.1:0-2712 GCA_043743415.1 Planctomycetota bacterium | reverse complement strand
GCCAACTGGAGCGCGGGGTTCCTGCCGGGGGTCTACCAGGGGACGCACCTCAAGCCACAGGGGGCGGCGATCGACAACCTCGTCCGCGCGAGTGAGATGACCAACGAGTCGCAGCGTGGCCAGCTCGACCTCCTTAAGCAACTCAACCAAAACTACCTCGCCCAGCAACCGCACGAAGGCGAACTCGCCGCTCGCATCGAGAGCTTCGAACTCGCCTACCGCATGCAGACCGCAGCTCCCGAGGCCCTCGACCTGGCCTCCGAGCCGAAGCATATTCAAGACATGTACGGCATCGGCGTTGACCCGTGTGATGCCTTTGCCCGGCAATGTCTGACCACGCGGCGGCTGCTGGAGCGCGGCGTGCGGTACGTGCAGATTTACTCGGGTGGGATGGACAACCAGCTCTCGTGGGACGGCCACGCCGACATCCACGGGAACCACTCCGGGTTCGCGAAGGAGACTGATCAACCGGTCGGGGCGTTGCTCACTGACCTGGCCCAGCGCGGCTTACTGGACGACACACTCGTCATCTGGTGCGGAGAGTTCGGTCGCCTGCCGATCGCCCAGACCGGAGCCAAGCCGGGCCGCGACCACAACCCGCACTGCATCTCCAGTTGGATGGCGGGCGGCGGGATCAAGGGCGGCACGACCTATGGAGCCAGCGACGACATCGGCTATCGGGCGGCCGAGAACCGCGTGCATCTCAATGACATGCACGCCACGATCCTGCACCTCTTGGGCCTCGATCATGAGAAGCTGACGTATAAGTACAACGGTCGCAACTTCCGCCTGACGGATGTGGCGGGGAAGGTGATTCAGGGCATCATTGCGTAAGGCAGGACGGGCACACACGTGGGACGGGCACATTTGCCCGTCCGGCAGACATCGCAGTTCTACGGAACGAGCGGCGGAGTCCCGTCCACCGGGCGGACGAACCGTTTCAGGACCAGATGCGTCGGCCCGATAATCAGACAACAGTGGATCAGCATCAGCCCCACGATCCACAGAAACCGGTGAGTCAGCAGGAACCCGAGAATCGGCCCCCGCTCGGCGAGTGGCAGCGTCCCGGCATCGGGGCCGAAGACCTTGTTGACGTTTTCGGCGGGGCCAGTCGGGCTGTTGGTCAACAGGTAGGAGGCGAGCAATACCAGACACGCCAAAGCACACTGATAGCGATACGCCCGGCGATCATACCCCCAGCGACACACCAGCCAGAACAGCAAAATCGGTAACCAGAAGTGGAAGAACGACAGGAACCGCACGAACAGATCCAGCTTGGGATCGAACATGTATTCCGTCAGATCGACTACATGCCCTCCGGTCGTCAGCCGCACGAGGAAATCGATCATCCACAGTGTCTGGGGGAGCATGATGCCGACTGCTCCCATGCTGGCCAGTAGCGGCCAGGTGCGCCACATCGCGATGAGAGTGGTCGCCAGTGCGATGTCACAGAAGTATAGAAAGTTCAGCGGGCCATAGGTGGGCCAATACTTGGCCACCAATACGACAACGAACAGCGTGAATACGATCGTCACGGGGCGGGGGACCGGGCGGGGGCCAGCGGATGGTGTCATGGGTGATGTCCGTTGTGTCGAACGAAATTCATTCCGTTCCCAGTGCGAGAACAGCCTCCGGGCCAGTTTCCACTCTCACAAGTCAAACGCAAGGGGAGACTGGAACACTGATCTCCGCTGATCCGATACAGGACTACTCCTGTCTTGGATGAGTGTTTAGGCGAGCGGACAGAGAAAGCCTACCGAGTCGGACGGCCTTTCCAGGCCGTCCTGGTCGCATTTCTTGCGGCGAGACGGCCTGGAAAGGCCGTCTTACGGGGAGACTCTGACCGACCGCTCGCCTTATCAGTGGAGATTCGTGTTCCAGACTTAGAGGTGAATACTCACTCGGAAACTGCTCTCAGAGAACGGAATGAATTCCGTTCTACTTCGCGCTCGCGTCCGCAGGCAACCGCAGGATCATCCCCAGTTTCATCGCATCCGGGTTCGGCAGTGACTCACGGTTCATCTCGACAATCCGGGGCCAGCGGGAGGACCGACCGAGGTGGTCTTGGGCGATGGTACTCAAGGTGTCGCCCTCGCCCACACGGTACATCGGCTGTCCAGCGGCATCGACGAAGAAGCCGGACTTCACGGGAGCGAGGGACTCTTCTTTCGAGGCGGACGTGGAGGCTCCGAATATCAGGCGTTCGTACTTCTGTTCAAGAGTCTCGACGGGCGGGACGATGACCTTCATCCCCGGCTTGATCTTGTCGGGCTGGGGGATGCGGCTCTGGTTGTACTCGGCCAGGGCGGCGCTGTAGCGACCCAACCCATAGTGCTTCTTCGAGATCGACCAGAACGACTCGCCCGCAGCGACCGTGTGGGCGGCGTCTTTCGCACCGAACTCCGACGGACTTCCGGCCCCGCGCTCGTTGTAGGGAGTCAACTCCGCAGCTGCGGTACGCCGGACTTGGGATGGGGCGGGGACTCGCTGGGGTTGGCCGACGCGATGGTTGAGTGGGGCCGGTTCGTCCGGGGCGACTTCAAAGGCGGGTTGTTCCGGAGCGGATTCTTCGAGCAGTGGGGCGTCATTGAGTGTCGGTTCCTGGCCCGGTTCGAAAGGAGCCGCCTCACTCAGAGGAGTGAGCGGCTTAGTGCCTTCGATGGGGTCGACGGCTTCGAGGCCCTCGTTCGGCACGAGGGCTTGGACTTGGCG
>JAYTWO010000288.1:0-6818 GCA_043743415.1 Planctomycetota bacterium | reverse complement strand
CCTCTACCGGGTTGGCAACCATGAGATCACCCGGGCGATTCATGAGTTGCTCAGAGAGGTTCTCTCGCGCATGGACGGCGACACCCGCTAGTGAGGGCTCACCATGAGGCTCTCCCGATTTTTTTGGGGGAGATACAAAGTGTCGGGTGAACCGGAATCGATACAGGGTGTGCCAAATCCGAAGACAAGCCGGATGGGCTGGGGTCCGCCAATCGTCTGAGTGTCTTGTCAGGACTCCAACGAGCCGTGACGGGGCCTACTCCAACAGGTCGCACGGATGTGGGGTGCGGTCGACCAGCGGGATCACCTGCGGCTTATAGATGGTCAGGTATCCGGTGGCCAGGCGGTGCTGCTCCAGAGAGGCCTCGCCGTCCCAATACTCGCAGAGCAAGAAGACCGCTGGTTCACTCTGGGAACGGTACACATCAAACCGGAGGCAGCCCGGCTCCGCTCGTGACAGGCGACCATGCGCGGTCAGGAGTTCACCGACTCTGGCAATGTCGGCGGAATCCTTCACTCGGAGATGAACGTTGATGTAGAGCATCGGAGACCTTAGATGTGTGCGAGTGGGGACCGGCATTTTTTACCAGAAGAGGGATTCTCCCGCACTCCCACAGCACCATCCGCCTGCGTCAAACTGCGGCAGTGCTTCAAAACGCCCCCGGTCAGATCAAAAAACGCCATTCTGTAAACAACGAAAGCGTCCCCAGAAACAATCCGAGGACGCTTATCGCTGAGCCGTTGAGCAAGTGCGGGCCAACCCTTGCTCGGGCTTAGTAGTATTGTTGGGAATTCGCGAACGAATTTCCAGCATGGAAAGACAGAAAAAAAGATATCGACATAAACTCATTGAAGATCACAAGATACACTCTGGATAAAACGAAATCCGATGAGTCCGCAATGGGGACACCTGACCCACAACCGGGGCTGACGAAGGGGCTGGAGGGCGTTTTGCTCTGCCCACTGGCCAAATCTGTCTCATGTGCGAACTTCCAGCACCTCTCCGAGTGCATCAGCGGAACCGGATTCCAGAATCATGAGATCGAGATGTTGATTTTCTGGCACGCAAGTTGCTAGATATTCTCCCAGATTCTTTCCCGGTTGTACCGTGTTCAAGACCGGGGGTTCATTTTTGGTTTGGCCGGCATCGATTCCTAATCACCCCAGAACACGGTTGGCCCCGTCTGATTCGTCAGGCGGGGCCTTTTCGTTAGAATCCCCGCGTGATGCGTTGATCCGCAAAAATCGCTCTCATCGGAGGGCAGGGCGAATCAGACACAACCCTCACGCGAGGACAGACACTGCACATAAACCCCCACAGCTCCAAGGCATCCCTTGTTCGTGGCTCCCTCTGCGTCGATAGAACCAGAGGACCGTCTCGTGGGATCGGGCGGAACCTTCGTGCTTTGCGAGCGATTCGCAGACTGTCCTGCCTTTTCGGTATCTTCACCCTGCAAGCCCGATCCAAGCTGCTGAGCATTGGGGACGCGATCATGCCCCTGCGCATTGCCTGTTTGAGTCTTCTGGGCTGGAGCCTCTTCGCCGGAACCGTCTTGGCCGCTCCGTCGGCCTGGAAGACCGACTTCGACTCCGCCCGCATCGAGGCGCAGAAGTCCCAGCGCCCCTTGCTGGTCCACTTCTACTCCGACAGCTGCGCGCCGTGCGTCCACATGGAGCAGAAAGTTCTGCACCAGGCTGCAATTGAGGAGTACATCCAGGGAAATCTGGTGGCGGTCTCGGTGAACGTCGACCAGCACAGCGACCTGCAGAAGCGGTTCAATATCAATCGCTGGCCCTGTGACTTCGTGCTGAACCCGTCGGGAACTCGCCGCCTGGCGACCTCGGTCGGTCCGCGGACCTTGGCCGATTACCACCAGATGCTGGTCAAATCGGTCGCCTGGCACAACCAGCGGGTGGCACTCATCGAAAAGCTCAACATTCAGACCAGCCTCGCCAACATCACCCCAGACACCGATTCCGTCAATTCGTCCGCACCGAAATTCACCCGCGACAACCTCATCCTCGATGGTTACAGCCCCGTCTCACTGCTGACCGACAGGAAGTGGATCAAGGGGACCGAAGAATTCGCGGTCGAATACGAGAAGCAATGGTTCCTCCTGACCAGCGCCGAGGAGGTCAAAACTTTTCGAGCCAAGCCCGCCAGCTATGTCCCCCAGTTCATGGGTTGCGATCCGGTTCTTCTCTGGGACAAATCCCAGGTTCCGGCGGTCCGGGGGCTCACCCGCCATGCCGCCTTCTATGACGACCAGCTGTACCTGTTCAGCACCGCCGAAAACCGGGATCTGTTCAAACAGTCACCGGACAAGTACATCATCACTCGACTGGTACTGGACTTGGATTTGATTGAGACGGTCACGCAGTAGTACCGCTTGGCATGAGGCAAGATCGACGACGACACATCCAGAGCCATCTGCCGCCAACTCGGGGTTGCAGAGCCGTCGGATCGCCACGTCGATGACCCTGGACAAGGCACAGTGCCGTTTCGCATTCGCAACTGGTAAACTGGGTGCCCGATCGCCAAATGCCCCCAGGAAACGCCCGCCACATGGCGACTCATTCACTTCGAAACCCGCATAGTATTCTGGCGGCGCTCCAGCGTCGGCCAGCGGATGTGTTGGAACTCCGCATCAATTTGAAAGGCGCCAGCGACTCTTGGCTGGCGGTGGCGGCTCTGGCTCGCGAACACCAGAAGCCGGTGCATCTGCCAATCGGCGACCCCGAACGTGCAGCCCGCAGCTCCACCGACGGCGGACGAGCGACCGGCAACGAGGCGACGGTCCGCGAGATCTCGACCGTCAGTGCCAAGTCCCTGTTTCATCGCACGGAAAAAAACGGCACGGAAAAGATCAGCACCGAAAAGATCAGCACCGACCAACCCGGTCTGTGGCTGGCTCTGGACCACATTCAAGACCCGCACAATGTCGGAGCGATCCTACGCACAGCCGCCTTCTTCGGAGTGCGCGGAGTCGTGATGACCCGCGATCAGTCGGCCCCGCTGACCTCGATCGTGTATGACATTGCCTCGGGGGGGATTGAGGTCATGCCGATTGCCATCGTGCCCAACATGGTCCAGGTGTTCGAGATCGCCAAGGAGGCGGGCCTGTGGATCCTGGGCACCTCGGAGCATGCTGAACGGTCGGTGGCTGAGGTCGACCGCAACCGCGACTGGCTGCTGGTCCTCGGCAATGAGGAAAAGGGGTTGCGGCGGTTGGTCTCGGAGAACTGCGACGAGTTGTGCCGGGTGCCTCCGCTGGGCGAGGTGACATCGCTGAACGTCTCGGTGGCCAGCGGGGTGCTGATGGCGGCGTTGACGAACACCGCCACCCGCCCGTAGCTACCTTCGCCAGAAGGTGGGCGGATTGTCTCGGCGTTCGCGGGTGCCAACAGACTTCCGAAGTCTGCAGCCAGTGGGGTGCTGATGGCGGCGTTGACAAACACCGCCACCCGCCCGTAGCTACCTTCGCCAGAAGGTGGGCGGATTGTCTCGGCGTTCGCGGGTGCCAACAGACTTCCGAAGTCTTCTGAGACTTCGGAAGTCTGCAGCCAGTGGAATTCCGTTCTACGACCAAGGATCAAGCATGCTCTGGCGGACGATGGTCGTACTGCTCCTGGTCGCGATCGCCGCCTGGACCGATCTGCGCGAGCGGAAGCTCTACAACTGGAACACTTATTCCGGGATGCTGATCGGCCTGGCCATGCACGCCCTGCCCGGCAGCCCGATCACCCTCAGCGATTCATTGGCGGGATGGCTGGCCTGCGGGTTCCTGATGCTGCTCTGTTTTGTCTGGATGCCGGTCGGCGGCGGAGATGTGAAGCTGCTGGCCATGATCGGGGCCGGGCTGGGCCTGGAAGACGGCCTGACGGCTCTGCTCTGGACATGTACCCTGGGAGCCATCAGTGCCTTGTCCACCGTAATCTGGCAGGTCGGCGCGTGGACCATCCTGATGGGGGCCGTGCATCGCGCAGCATGGCTGATCCGCGCGAAAGGCTGGGTGCCTTGGACGACCGAGCAGAAGCAGGTGCTCAACCAGCGGTTCCGCCTCGGCCCGTGTGCGCTGCTGGCGGTGGTGCTGACGCGGGCGGAAATCCTGCTCGTGGGGTGGTAGTTCAACCTTGAGGGGTCGTCAGACAATCATTTGAAGGGAGTGTCGTCTTTCGCTCCGCGAAAGAATGTCCATTCGCGGAGCGAAAGGCGACACTCATTGATTGACAGCACCTTGAGGCGGCGTTTCGTGGACCGAGGCAGGCTCCAGCCTGGACTCGCACGGGGCAACATGTCAGGGGGCGGAGTCCGCACCCGGCACGGCGAGTTTGAACAACACGTGGCGGCAGGGATCGATCAGGTTGTAGCGGAACTTGGCCTCATGCACGATCCGCAGATTGAGCGTGTTGATGAGGCCCCGCCATTGGCCATCATTGAGGTAATTATAGGGCAGCCGGATGTTATAGGGCGCGTTTCCGACGTAGTCCATCGCCTTCAGTCCGTACCAGTCGAAACTGTTGTTGTAGTAGTGGTCCTTAATGAGGACGTACTTGCGGGACACGCGAACGGCTTCGCGAACAATCTCCACGGGGTCATCGGTGTGATGCAGCATATCGATCAACATCACCGCATCGAACGAGCGATCCTCGAACGGCAATGTCGTCCCGTCGTACTGGACCACCGGAATGGCCGTCTTCTCGGGAACCAGCACATCACAGCCGGTGAACGTCGCGGGTGCATGCTGGCTCAGGGCGTGTGCCAGTCGACCATCCGAGGCACCCAGATCGAGTACGTTCCCGGAATCCATCAACTGGGGGCTGAGCCAGTGGACGAGGTAATTGATCCGGGCCGGGAACAGGACACGTTCGTCCAGCGCATGGAGAATCTTTTTCAGCATCGGGGGAGTGTCCTGCGATTAAGGTTGTGGTTCGATCGCCGGTTCACGCACCGCACGAGGGGATGTCACGCCCGCATCTGCGGCGCGGTCGACCAATCGCTGCAGCGCTTGCTCGAGGTGGCGGGCACATGTCCGAATGTCGAATTCCATCCCCGTGTCTCGCGCTCCCCCAGACAGTTTCTGCTGGAGTGCGGGCGACTTCAGAATCTGGATGACGCGCTGGGCCATCGCCGCCGGATCGTGGGGAGTCACCAAGTAGCCATTCACATCGTCGACGACCTGTTCCAGATTACCCCCAGACCCCGCCGCCACGACGGGGGTGCCGCTGGCCATGGCTTCCAGGTTGGTGGTACAGAACGCTTCGCTCGCCGACGGATTCAGGAACACCTGAGCCCGTGCATACAAGCCGAGGAGCGGGTTCCCGAAGGCCTCACCCCAATAGGTGCAGTGGTCGGGGTGTTGCTCGGCCAGTTGACGGATCTTCGGTCCCGCGGGCCCCCCCCCGACAAACACCATCTGGACATGGGGCACTTCGACGCGGACGATCTCGACGACACGAATCAGTTCGTCGATGCTCTTCTCCTGGACCATCCGTCCCACAAACAGCAGCACGGGACGACCATTCTCGGGGATCGGGCTGAGTGCCACATTGCTCGACTTAAACCGCTCGCAATCGACTCCGTGAAAGCGCAGGTATTCGGACGGATGCAAACCGTTTTCCCGATACCGCTTCATTAACACTTCGGAATGAAAGTACGTGCAGGCGTACTTTTGGCTGAATCGCTTGTTGATGGGAATCAGCAAGCGTCTGATCACAGCCGCGAGGAGGCGTCCGAAATGGCGCACCGCATACGAGAGCCAATCGGTCTCGAATAACACCACCGCGGGAACTCCGGTGAGTTTCGAGTATTCCGTTCCCACCGCACGTCGGTATCCCCCCCAGAACAGCGAGCTGAAGCCGCACATGCCCGCCGCCTCGGCCACGACGATCACATCGGGTTGGAACGCCTTGAGCAGTTCGGTGTCGCTCCAATTGCGGTGACTGAGAGGCTCCGGATGGTCCGGTTGCATCAGATGCGGCTTCGTCGGATAGGCGGTCGATTGGAAGCGTGGATGGCCAGCCACTTCTTCGAGTCCCGCCATTTTTCGCTGGCGGGTCTCCTCGGAAAACTGGGCGTCGGCGGCGGGATGGATCAGCAATATCTCATGCCCCAAATCCAGCAATGCCTTGACACGGGTGTGAACCCCCGTGGCGATGCCCGTCATGAAGGGGGCATAGGAAAACGTGAAGATCGCAATTCTCATGGAATGGTCCAGTGCAGGCCCTGGCCAGTGCCGACTTGATGAAGGGGAGTTCTGACATCACACGGGAACCAATCGGCAGAAACCATGTCGAGAGAGACTGTAAACACCACGGGAGCGAGACGCAATTGAATACTCCCAGACGGGGACGGGATCGATCAGGGGGGCCATTCCACCACGGCACAATCGTCAAGATCATACGAGAATTTGCGTCCGAATTGGCACAATAGGAAGACCGAAGCGATCATCGGACGCAGGGAAGCAGAGACGATCATCGACACCTTACCAGTGGAGACGGCCCGGAGGGTTGCCTTTTGCTCCGCCTGCATGGTCGTCTTTCACTCTTCGAATGGACGTTCTTGGGCGGAGCGAAGGACGAGTGTGTGCGTCAGAAAAGTAGGCAGTGGCAAACAAAGCACTGAGGTGGCAGGGCGATTCGATGCGAGCACTCGGTGCATACGGCTGGCAGAGTCTGGACTAGGAGAACACCAGGAGTGGGTAAGCCGCAGATGAACGCAGATGAACGCAGTTCAGAGATGCATCGGGGCGATGTCCTCCCGTTGTTGAGCCTCTTCATCTGCGTTCATCTGCGGCTCCCCCTTGGATCATGACGCG
>JAYTWO010000287.1:0-10903 GCA_043743415.1 Planctomycetota bacterium | reverse complement strand
CGCGCGGCCGTTTCCGACGGATGAGTAGGCTGGACAGCGACAGGCTCACATTACCAATGTGGCATAAGTATCTGGCACGAATAGTGTCATGACGGAATCGTCCTGTGGTGATTTCGGAAGACTGTTTTGATTCGTAAACAACCGAATCCCTTGAAGTTGCGACGCCCTTCGGCACCGAACCTGGCGCTGTCCGGCTATGCGTGGGGGATAGGCCAGAAAATCCGACTGAGATCGCTTCGCTCGATTACTCTCGGACAATCTTCGCTTTCGACCGCAACGCCTTGACCGTCTTCACCCACAATTGCTCGCCCAGTTCACTCAAAACCGACCGACGCGCATCTTCCAGGCTCAACTCCCCGACCACGCGCTCGGTGGTTTTCACCAGATGCACCCCCACTGCGGAACGGATCGGCAGGCTGACCTCGCCGGGCTTCAAGGCAAACGCGGCCACCGCCAGCGGAGCCGGGACATCCCCCCGGTATCGAATCAGACCCACATCGCCGCCGCTCTTTCCGCTGGGGCTCGTTGAATGAGTGGCCGCCGCAGCTGCAAACTCGATCTTGCCGGATTTGATTTGCTGATGCAGGTCCGTGAGCAGCTTCTGGGCCTCGTCCCATTCGGCGGGCGTTCCCGAGGTCGGAATGGCTCGCACGATCTGGCTGATGCGAACCCGGGTGCCGTCGAACTGCTCGCGGTGCGACTCAAAATACTCGCGAATCTCTTTGTCAGTGAGTGTGCGACCGACATACGCCTGCCAACTTACGGCCAACTGGGCCGCTTGCCGTACATCGGCTTCGGTGAGTTTCAGCCTCCCCAGAACCGCCTCGAAGGAGTCTTCGCCGCTCTCAATCCCCCGGCGAAGACGCAGGAGCAGATTCTCGACATCTTCGGCCAGCGGGTCGGTCCCTTTCGTCGCGATCAACTTCGCCACGAGGGTTCGATCAATCACCCGTTCCAGGGCTGCCTCTTGATCGACAGGTGTCGGTTGCCGAGAGCCGGAGATCAACAGCTCCAGATCGACATCGCGCTGTAATACCGGGTGGCCATTGACGCTCGCCAGTCGGGGAGAAGGCGTCTCGGCGAGACACGCCGCGACAGATCCCACCAGAACCGCGACTACGGCCATCGTGATCGCCCGACCTCGGATCGCCCAATCTCGCCAGCCGCTGAAATCCCGCATCGCATCCCTCCCTGTGTACGCGGCAACACCTTCGGTTGCCCGCGAATGAGGGAGAGTGTACCGAGTCAATCGAACTCGGGTCACGCCTCAATGGAACTGATTGGTCTCGACGCCGTAGAATCCGACGTGCCCTCCACTTGCATCAACTGCTCATACAGATCATCCAACTTCTGTAATTCGGCGGTGGACTGGCTGAGGTGCGACCTCTGCGAGGAGTGAGAATTCGGTGACGACGCCTCATCCGGGAGGTGGAAGCTCATGCTGCTCATCGACAGGACATGCCGATCCAGACGGCCCTGCACATGGACCTTTTCCTCGTGAGCACTCTGCTCTTCCCGCTGCGTGCTAGTCAGCTCCAACGCAATAAACGCCAGGAACCCCGCCAAGCCACACGACAAAACGTACGGCGACAGGCTCTCCGAGACAATCTTCCCGACGGTCAAACCGATCAGAAATCCGCTCAGGATCAATATTGTCGAGGCACTGATCAGTTGCGGTTCGCCCTTTTTCATGATGCTCGCCTTCTCGCACGGTCACAAGTCCCAGATGCCGATGACGAGGCACCTCAATATGAAAACCTAGGTCACACTCCGCAGGGCGTCAAAAGGAAACTGCGTCGCCTCTCCGAAACAATCACGATTCCCGAAACCCCCACGCGCTGGTTACAACACCTGTGCCAGCAGTTCACCTCGATCTGACGGTCAGCCAGAAGCGGTCAGCGGTCAGCCAAAACGCCTAGGGGTTGCAACCCCTGGGCTTTGAGATCGCAATGCTCTTTCGACACACTCTCCCCATGCCCCTCGACCCTCCGCAGCGCGAGCAACAACTCTGCGACGCCCTCCAGACTTTGCTGGAGCAGGTGGAACAGGGGCGGACCGTCCACTGGGCCGAGGTCAGATCGCAGCACCCCGATCTCGTCGACGAGTTGCGGGAACTGGTCGGAGCGGCCCAACTGGCCCAAGCCCTTGGGCGTCCGCCCTCCGGTGCCACGCTGGGCTTCGCGACCGAGATCGCGTCAGCGGCCCCCACGGGTTTTGCGGACTACGAGGATCTGACCGAGATCGGACGCGGCGGCATGGGGGTCGTGTACCGGGCTCATCAGCGGAGCCTGAACCGCGATGTGGCTCTCAAGATGATGGTCCGGGGAGTGTTTGCCTCACCGGATGACCTGCGTCGATTCCGCACCGAGGCCGAGTCGGCGGCCAAGCTGACCCATCCGCACATCGTCTCCGTCTACGAAGTCGGCGAACAAGCGGGCCTCCCCTACTTCAGCATGCAGCTCATCGACGGCGAAACCCTGGCTGAACGCATCAGCCGCAACCCGCTCGCCCCGCGCGAGGCCGCAGCCCTGCTGATCCCGGTCTGCCGCGCGATCGCCTACGCCCATCGCAGCGGAGTGCTGCACCGGGACATGAAGCCGTCGAATATCTTGCTCGACCGGTCGAATCATCCGTATGTGTCTGATTTTGGACTGGCGCGAATCGTACAAAAAGCCCAGGGGTTGCAACCCCTGGGCGTGGCGCTGACTCAAAGCGGAGCCATCCTCGGCACGCCCGGCTACATGGCCCCCGAACAAGCCGTCGGCGACCCCCGCCAGATCGGCCCGGCCACCGATATCTACAGCCTCGGCGCAGTCCTGTTCGCCATGCTCACCGGTCGACCGCCGTTCCAGTGTGCCTCCCCCGCCGATGCGGTCATCATGGCTCTGGAACATGAGCCGCCGCCGCCGCGATTGCTCAATCCGGCGATTGATGTCGACCTGGAGATGATTGTCCTCAAGGCCCTGCAAAAGCCCGCCGACCTGCGCTACTCCACAGCCGATGAACTCGCCGACGACCTGCAAGCGTTCCTCAACCACGAACCGGTGCAGGCTCGTTCCTCGCGACTGGCCGATGTGCTGAGCCGCGCCTTCCGCCCGACCCATCACGCGGGGATTCTGCGGAACTGGGGGCTGTTGTGGATGTGGCACTCGCTGGTGCTGCTGGTGCTGTGCCTGACGACGAACTTGATGCAGTATCAGCAGGTCGCTTCGCGTCTCCCGTACTTTGGGCTGTGGACGATCGGCCTCGGAGCCTGGGCGTTGGCGTTCTGGAAGATGCGGCACCGCGCGGGGCCGGTGACATTCGTCGAGCGGCAGATCGCCCACCTGTGGGCGGCGAGTATGGCGTCCTCGTCAATGCTGTTTCTGATCGAGGCCCTACTCGGCCTCCCGGTCCTGAGCCTTTCCCCGGTCCTGGCCCTGTTCGCCGCCAGTGTCTTCATCGGCAAAGCGGGCGTCCTCTCCGGCGAGTTCTACATCCAGGCGATCGTGATGTTCTTGTGCGCGATCCCGATGGCCCTGTTCCCTCACGTCGGCATCACCCTGTTCGGCATCGCCAGTGCCCTGACCTTCTTCATCCCCGGCTGGAAGTTCCACCGCGAACTCAAGTCCAGGCAGTGACTCCAGGCGACATCCCCTCGAATCACTTCGGCATGGGGAACACGAGGAGGGCGTCCTCGGCAAAGGAGACCTCGCCGGCCTTGCCGTTGATCTTGTACTGGACCTTGAGGAGCTTCACACTGCCCGGCAGCGGGTCGCCGCCGAAGCTGGTGTTGTAGCTCTCGGAGGCCAGGGCGAGCAGAGGCAGATCACCGACCTGCTTCTGAAGGATCTCGGTCACGTCCTTCTGCGTGGCTCCGGAGCCGTATTCGGCTTTGATGATCTCCAGCTTCACCTTTTCGAGACCGGCCTTCGCGAGCAGGGCCTGGACCTCTTCCCCATTCCCCTTGAGCTTCGGAGCAATGGCCAGGACCGCTTGCGTGGCATCGTCCCTCAATTCGGGAACTTGCATGGCGCTAACCGCCTGCTTCAGGGTCTCCACGCTCGGGTAGCGTTTGAGGACATCCAGAACCAGCTTCTTCTCCGCCGGTTGGCGAGCGGCCTCGAACGCCTTCTGGCACATCTCAGCCCGCTGGGCTTCCGGCAGGACGAACTGCCGGGCGATGCGGATGTATCCGCGCAGAGCGCGGATCTGGTACTGGTTCCCCGGGGCTTTCGCCAGATCGAGCAGGACTGGGGCGGCGTCTTCGGTCATCCATTCGCCGAGCAGGCGGCTGCTGATGTCCTGGAGCTGGGTGTCTTTGCTCCCCGCAGCGGCTCCAATCGTGGCGAGAGCCTGGGGCCCGCCCATCGCTCCGAGGATGTCGAGCAACACCCCTTTCGTGGCGACTGACTTCGATTGCTCGATAGCGGTGGTCAGTTCGGCAGCGCACGCCTCTCGGTCCGGCATGCGGATGCTGGCCGCCATTAGAGCTTTCTGTGCCACGGGTGCATCTTCGGCATGCTTCGGATCAACGACCTGCGAGACCAACGCAGACAGATTCTTGAGAGCCACCGTCTCGCCCAGAGAGATCAAGGCGGCACTGCGAACGGTGGGATCGGCGTGCGCCATCGCCTTCTGCAACAGCGGGACCGCATCGATGCGGCGGTTGCCGACCAACTGGAGCAACAGGATGTACGACGGGCCGGTGGCGTCCGGAATGAGGGACACAATCTGTGTGTTCACGCTGTCTCCGGGAAGGTTCGCCAGCGTGGCCTTCGCAGCCTGTGCCAAGTCGGCATCCGCATCAATCGCAATCTTCAGAAGCGAGTTCAGGCACGACGCATCTCCCACTCGCCCGAGAGCATCAATGGCCGACAACCGCACCACGGACGGCCCCTGCTCTGCGGCCTTCAGCACCGCCGCCAGGACGACGGTCTGCGGACGATCGGCCATGGCCTGGATGATGAGGGCGGCACGCTCTGGGGTCGCGGTGGCGATCGCAGTGGCCAAGGACTTGTCGACCTCGGCACCGGGGAATTCGCGGGCGGTCATCAAGGCCACGTTCAGCAACGCCTTCTCGGGGGACTTGAGTTGCTCCAGCAAGAGCGGGAGGCCGTCCTGTCCGCGAGCCAGGATGGCCCCGCGAGTCGCCTCGACGATCCGCTGCATCGGGACTTCCGCCTTGCGGACCTGGTCATAGATCACAGCGGACTCAGCGGACTTGCCATCGGCCAGCAGTCGCTCGGCAGCCAGCACGCAGCCTTCTGCGACACCCGCCCGGGCTTCTGCCGGGGCTGAGGCGAGAGCCTTCGTCAGCAATTCCGTCGCGGGGGCATTCGCGATCCGTCCGAGGGCCACAGCTGCGGCGTTGACGACTTCGGTGTCCTTATCCTGCAAGCGTTTGGCCAGCACCTCCACGGAGCCGGCATCGCGGCGGACGCCGATCGAGTTCATCATGCCGATCAACAGGCGGCCTTCGAGTGACTCCGACGCGCTTCGCAATGCGGCATCGGCTTCAGGACCGGGAATCGCTTCGAGCGCGGTCCGTGCCCACGAGGAGAACTGCTCGTTGGGCAGCAGCTTGGCCAGATCGGGCACCGCCGCGCTGGTCCCGTGGATGGCAAGTTGCTTGCAGGCCATCGCCTTGTCGGCGGCGGGAGCCTCGGATCGCAGGACGGCAAGGAGTTCCGGCTCTTGACTGACGGGAGCATCTTCTGCCCACGCGGAGGCACTGGCCAGCGCGGCGAAGAGAAACAGTGAGCGAAGTGTGAATCGAGTCATATCGAGTGGTCCTGTGAATCAAGGACGGTGTGTTGGGGAAGGTAGGACGGCCTTTCTAGGCCGTCCCGTGAGTAGCAATCCGTTGCGAGCCGAAGGAGGACGGGCTGGAAAGCCCGTCCTACGATGCGTTACAACCGCCACGGCTCCCGGAGAGCCTCGGATCGCATGCGATTGGCCTGTTCGTCATTGACGAACATGTTCGTCGTATTGTCGAACTTCACCGTCCGGCCCAAGTACAGCGCGACGTTGGCCGCGTGACAGGCGATGTGCGCGTTGCAGGCAGCATCAGCATTCCCCTTGGGCTTGCTGCGGGTCTTCACGCAGTTGAGGAAGTCGCGAACATGGAAGGTGGCTGGGTAGCCACCGATCTCGGCCACCTCGCGACCCGCCAGCAGTTCCGGAGAACTCAGCACCAGCTTGCCGCTGTCACCGGCCTCGACCCAGCCCGTCTCTCCTTCGAACCGCACTGGACAAGAACCGAGCGGAATCCAACCGGTCTCGCGGAAGATCAACTCGCAGCCGTTCTCGTAGCGGGCGACCAGGTGCCCGTCCTTCGGTGCGTCGTACTCGACCGGCGGCGGGCAATCGCCGACCGCCCATTGGCACAGGTCCACACAATGCGACCCCCATTCGAGAACGCCACCTCCATTGAACGCCCCAATAAAACCCCCGCCCTTCTCGAAGTTGAACCCGTCCAGCTGCTTCGCATTGAACGGACGCCACGCGGCTGGGCCGAGGTACATGTCCCAATCGACGACGTTCTTGTCCGGGGCCGTCTCGGGCACGAGCCAGCCGCTCATCAGAGCCTGCATCCCCGCCGGATGGGCGAAGACCTTCTTGAGCTTGCCGAGCCGACCAGTGCGAGCCAGTTCGCAAGCGAACGCGAAGTGCGGCAAGTTGCGACGCTGCGTCCCGGCCTGGAACACGCGACCGGTGCGGCGAATGGTTTCGGCCAGGATCAGGCTCTGCGAGATGTTCTTCGTGACCGGCTTTTCACAGTACATGTCCTTGCCCGCCCGTGCGGCATTCATGGCCATCGTGCAGTGCCAGTTCGGCCCCGTGGCGATCAGCACCGCGTCAATGTCCTTGCGGTCCAACAACTCGCGGAAGTCGCTGTAGGTGTCACAATTCTCGTTGCCATATTTCGTATCAGCGATTTTCTTGACCGCCACCCGGCGCGCCTCTTTCACATCGCAGACGGCCACGAACTGCACATCGGGTTGCTCCAGGAAGCACCCCAGGTCATATGTCCCCCGGTTCCCGATCCCGATCCCCCCGAGCACCACGCGCTCACTGGGAGCCACCGCTCCGTCCAGCCCCAGAGCCGAACTCGGGATGATCATCGGAGCCACCGACGCCGCACCCACAGCTGCCAGAGACGCCTTCATGAAGTGACGGCGAGAAGACCGCGTTGCTTGTTTCGACATGACCACTCTCCTGAACGAGATGACGGAATTACCGCAAGGACATCACCAGGGAGCGCGGAGGCTTCAACCGGCGTGCTGACACCATACCCTCGCCACTATCCAATTTCCAGACACACGAGAACTTCAGCGATGGCCGCGACGGGCCGCAGGTTCGGTCGTTCTCATCGCCAGAACTGAAGGCCCTGGCTTCCAATCCCGACGAGGCCAAACGCCCCACATGGTTTACGGAATCAACTTCGTGACGACCTCGAACACCAAACAGGCCATATCGCCGAGTCCAGTTCCAGCTTCCACGTAGCCGAACTGAGTCATCGCGGATGACAGTCGCTGCGGATCGAGTTGCTGGTGGATGGCTTCGACGGCCTCCCCGGGGTCAAGAATCAGGCCGTGGCAGGTGCTGCAAATATCGATTTCTATCGGGCCCACTGACAACATGCGAAATGATGCAGTCTTGCATTCAGGGCATGTGAGGGCTCGCGTGGCAGGCGGAGCGGCCTCGATCTGATCCGTCAACTTTTTCAGGAGTTCCCGTCCGAGCACACAGACCAAACTGGTTCGGGTAACCCAACGGAGAGAGCAAGGATCACACTTCCAGGTGACTGCACTCAGACGACCCATCCTCCGGAGCGGCTGAGAACATCGGGCACATGGCCACTGGTGCATGGGAGCCTCCTTGGAACACGACAACGAGCCTGAAACCAAAGGCCCTCGGTGAATCGACTGACTCACCGTGAGCATCCAGCCTCGTGAAGCACTCCACTCCTCACTGACCGCCGTGAATGCTCTGATAGAACTCGACCAGCTTCAGCACTCCCCGGAACTGCTCGACGGGCACCTTGGTCTTGATCCGCACGGCATGTCCTTCCGCAACAGCAGAGGTCGCGGTGTAGCTATGACCGATTTGCAGGTCTTCCACGGCGGCCCGCTCAAACGGGACCGGGATGCCGGGGATCGTGGTCGCAGCCAGCATGCCGTTATTCACCAAGCCCGGCAGGTCGAGGAGCAGCAGCAGGTGTGACTCTTCCGCCAGTCCCTCGCGGACATCCTCCAGTGAATTCGAGTTCGCGTCGTACGCGGTGAGGGCCGCTTCCATCGTCTGCTGGTCGCCGCCTTGAGCTTGCAGGAATCCATCGGCCAGTGCGGTCGTGCGGGTCTGAATGCCATTCGGTCCGAACATGACCCCCGTCATGATCGCCTGCATCTGCGCGCCCGGCTGATTCGGGTCGAGCGTCTGCTTGATCGTCATCAGGTCAATCTTGCGGGTGCCAATGGTCTCCGCTTCCGGTTCCAGGGTCGTCTCCTGCGTCATCTCGCCGATCTTGATTGACTTCGAAGTGGCGGCAAACTTTCGGGCCGCCGTCAGCAGGTCCGCAGCCGCCTTGGTCTCGATGAACGCCGAGGCCCGGAACAGCCCCTGGGTTCCACTGGCCAGATCGAACGACATGACCGCCGAGGTGACTTGCAGGGTCTTCAGAGTCTCCATGTAGTCCTTCATTCCCTGCCGAACCGCTTCGTCCTGGTACAACGCCGACGTGAGTTTTTCGGTGGCTTGGGCGAGTTCGGAAAACTGGGCACTGATTCCCATGTAGAGGGGCAACTCCGCGCCGAGCTTGGACAGAGCCGCGAACTGGGAGGTCGGCTGTTTCGCCAGAAAGGCAGCAATCTTGCTGTCGGCCTCGAAGTCGAAGTAGTCCTCGATCTCCAGCCCCGCTTCCGTGGCCGTCACACCGATCGTGACGGTTTCCAGCTCATCGAGCAGTTGGAAGGCCAAGTCCGCCTCCCACTTGAGAATCTCGACCACGGCCTCGGCGTTCTCGACGCCGGGGGTATTCAGCCCCTGCTGAACTCCGGCCTCGAACTTCTGGCGACCCTCCTGAATCTGGGCGTCGTAGACCTCCGCGATGTGAGCCACATTGACATGCAGACCGAAGTCGGAATTGTCGAAGACCGCGTTGGCCTTCGACTTGGACAGCAACGTGGCCAGCGACTCAGTGGCCGACACCGCCTCGGGGACGCCGTGATCCTGGTCGGCGTAGAACACCCAATTCTCGCGGACCTGAGACTCGAAGTTCTCAGGCAGAGCCTTCTGCAGCGCAGCTCCATCCGTGGTCGGGATCGCGAACAGAGCCTTCGGCTCCCCCTCCTCTCGCACGAACAACACCAGATAGAAGTCCTGGGTGCGGTCGACTCCGGCCAGATCCGGGTTGGAGATCACCGGCCCAAACAGAGTCGCATTCTGTGACACCATGTCGCCGATCCCCGGCTGGACCGCGTTGGCCAGGGCGGCCACCTTCTCGACCGTGGCATCGAACGCCCGGATGCGAATGACGACATCCGCCTCGTCCGAGATCTGGCCCAGCGGCGAGTCCGCTGCCTGGAGAGTGAAGCCAAACGCCATGGCCAGAGTGACGGCCAGTCCAGTGAGTGTTCGCATCATGCGCCTTAGTGCAGGGTGGGGAATGTTCGGTGCTCACGGCAAAGTGACCGCCGGGGACTCGCAACGTGTTATACCGGATACGCGGAACGGAACGAATCGGATCAAACAATATCCGTTGAGCCGCGACGCGAAGGCATTGCGAAGCGGAGCGATCTTGTGCTCGCCGTCCTGCCCAAGATCGCCCTCGACTCCCCGTCAGCATCGACGGGGATGTCGAACGCGGGAGTCCACCTCGATACACTTTCTGGCTGAACGCTGACTGCTGACCGCCACCACATCCGAGAACTTCAAATGCGCCACTTCGTGATTGTCACCGGAATGCTCGTGAGCCTGGCCGTGAACGCACGGGCCGAGGAGATCCCCAACACCGCCATCCTCGCCGCTCCCGCGTGCGAGAAGGACTTCTACAACTGGACCGAACGGCACGAGGCTGTCTGCAAAGCCATTCGTGAGCAACCGGTAAAACTGGTCTTCGTCGGCGACTCGATCACCCACCTCTGGGGCGGCACGCCAAAGTCGAACAACCAGTCTGGTGACAAGGTCTGGCAGGAGTTCTACACCCCCCGAAACGCCATCAATATGGGATTCGGCTGGGACCGCACGCAGCAGGCTCTGTGGCGAATCGAAAACGGCGAGTTCGAGGGGATCACCCCTGAAGTCGCCGTCGTGCTGATCGGGACCAACAACCTCACCGGACATAACGTGCGGGAAAACACCGACCCCGAGATTGTGGCCGGAATCACTGCTGTCTGCGGGGCGATTCGGAAGAAATCCCCGCAGACCAAGGTGCTGCTGCTGGGTCTATTGCCCAGGGGAGCGGAGCCGCTGGGCACGCACCGGACCCGCATTCGAGCCATCAATACCGAACTGGCCAAGCTCGATGGCCAGAACGGAGTTACCTACCTCGACATCGGCCCGAAGCTGCTTGACGAGAACGGCAAGTTCCTGCCGGGCGTGGCCCCCGACAACCTGCACCTGAGCGAGCAAGGCTATCGCATCTGGGCCGAGGCCATGGAGCCCACGCTGGGGAAGCTTCTCAGCGAGACGAAGTCGACCAACCCCGAGTGAGCAAGTCGTTTAGGATCAGGCCCGAAATAAGTTCCGCGATTCACCGTAGGACGGACTTCTAGTCCGTCCCGTAAAAGACGGACTGGAAGTCCGTCTTACGTTCCGCAAATCCGCTTCTTATTCCGGGACAACTCCTTAGCCGCGACGCGAAGTCCTCGTCGCGGAGCGCGTACGCGTGCCAGACGACTCGCTCCGCGACGAGGACTTC